>NZ_JADCNN020000009.1:0-194931 GCF_014947195.2 Paenibacillus rhizolycopersici
AAACAGTGGCAAGAAGAAGTAAACCAGTTTAACTGGTAAGTGAAAGTGACAAATAACACTGAGCCTGAACAATTGAATTGTCAGGCTAGCGTCTTTAGGCGCAGTTTGGCAACAAGGGGTTATACCCCAAGAGCAAACCACCCGTTGGACGGGTGGTTATGATTTTGGGGAGACGGACTTTATCGAAGGCCCTGACTACTCAGTTTTTGCTCCCCGTCCGATCTTCCGGCATGGTATGATCTTTATCGGAGGGACTGCCATGCACGAAATGAACGAGAATCATATATTGCTCTTATCCAAAATCAATAAGCCTGGAAAAATCCAGGCGCCAGTGCCGCGTCCCCGGCTAATCGACCGGCTAAACGAAGGACTGGGCGGTAGGGCGACCTTGATCTCGGCTCCGGCCGGATATGGGAAAACGACTTTGCTCGGCGAATGGGCCAATCAATTGCATCGTCCGGTAGCTTGGCTGTCGCTGGATGATAAAGATAATGATTTGATCCGCTTTTGGCACTATGTTACGGCTGCGATCGAGGGGGCGGTGGGCCGGTTATCCGACGCGTTTCATGCGTCGTTTGCTATGCTGAGTCCCGGCCAATATGAACCGATGGTCATCGCGTTACTTAATGAGCTTAACGACTTGGCTCAGCCGCATGCCTTGATCCTGGACGATTGGCACGTGATTCAAGACCCGGACATTCTGACTTCCGTCGCATTCATGCTGGAATATCTGCCTCAAACGATACATCTCACTTTCGCTGCCCGGCATGATAACGACTTTATCAAGGCCCGGTGGATCAGCCGAGGTTGGGTATCGCAGATTCATGACGTGCAAATGCGGTTTGATAGGCCGGAAACGGTCGCGTTTTTTCGACTGGCTGCGCACAGGGAGTTGAATCACGATCAGATCGAACATGTTCTTCTGCAAACCGAAGGCTGGGTAACGGGGATTAAGTTGATTGCCTTGTCCTGGCGTCATGACGAAGGGCTCCGGGCACTGAAATTGCCGTCTTTTGAACGCAGCGGGGTGGAGGATTATTTATTCCAAGAAGTGTTCGACGCACTGGACGAGCCCATCCAACAATTTCTGCTCGATGTTTCCGTGCTGCAGCGATTGCACGGCTCTCTATGCCAAGCGGTTGCTGGAGAAGACGGGGCGGAAAGGCTCGATGAGGTTGTCCGGCTGAACCTGTTTTTGCTTCCGCTGGACGACGCTCGGCAGTGGTATCAATTCCATCGTTTGTTTGGCGATTTCTTGCGCAAGGAGGAGGAGCGTCGGCGACCCGGGAATGCCGCTATTCTTCTGCGCATGGCGGCGGAATGGTGCGAATCACGAGAACTGCTGGAAGAAGCGGTGGATTATTACTTAGCCGGAGCTTGCTACAAAGAAGCCATTCGACTTCTCGAGCAAATGAGGAGCGTCCTCATTCGCCGAGAGTTTTCAACGATGAAGTCCTGGTTGTCAGCCATTCCCGAAGATCTGTTGTTGCTCCATCCGTATCTTTATTTCTCCTACACGCATTCCCTGTTATGGTCGCAGGACGTCGACCTTGCGGAAACGTATCTGCGCCGAGCGGAGCTGCATGACGAAGAGATCGGGGGCAACTGGGAACCGGCGGAGAGAAATCGCTATTTGGGTTATCTGTATTACGTCAGGAATTTTAAGGCTACCCAATACGAAATGGATATGGTGAAGGGGCTGAAATATATTCAGCTTTCCTTGCAGTATAGTCCGGAGGGAACGGATCTGATTTTTGCCTCCCCCTTGATGCCGCTGTTGCCTTCCGTATTCCGTTCATATAACGGGAAGCGGGGGCTTCATTTGCCTCGCGGGTTAGCCGACGGTTTCTTCTTGAGCATGATCGACTTCATGGGAAGAATGGGTTTGCAGGATTCGGTGGTCGTCTGCTATGGGGAACTGTTGTATGAACGCAATGAGTTGGAACAGGCGGAAATTTATTTGAAAAGGGGTTTGCAGGGACAAAGCCAAGCGCATTATCAACCAGAAAAAGTATACGTCCCCGCTTCGTTATTCCTGTCTCGAATCCATCAAGCGAGACGAGATACGGAACAGGCCGAGGGCTGGATCAATGATGCGATCCGGCGAGCCGTTGAGGGGGGTGCCAACGAAGCTCTCGTCTTACTGGATACGGAGCGGGCAGCGATGCGTCTGCGTCAGGGAGACTTAAGCCAGGCGCTGGAATGGCAGGAGCGCTACGGCCTTTCGGTAGATGATCCGGTGTCTGTCCATCAGTTGTTCCCTTATACGTTCCTGGTTCGGCTGTTGAGCGAAACGGGGCGGTTAGACGAAGCGTGGCGTTTATCCGAAAGGTTGCTGTCGATCGCCGTGAGAGGCCACCGGCCGATGGATGCGCTGGATCTCGAAACGCTGCAGGCGATCATTTTACAATTGGCGGGAAAACCGCAGGAAGCACTGCTCAAATTGGAAACGGCGCTTAAGCTGGCGAAGCCGGACGATTACATCCGGGTGTTCACGGACAAGGGCCAACGTTTATCCGATTTGCTTGCCGAATACATTGAGCAGCGACAAAAGGGGAACCTGCGCGATGACAACGCCCCGCCGCTTGAGTATGTACGCAGAGTATGGTCAAGCTTTGATCGACCGGCGAAGGGGGCTGCTGCATCCTCGAAAGGCTTAGAGACGTTACTCACGCCGCGAGAACTTACGATCTTTCGCTGCATGGAGGAAGGGATGGATAATCCAACGATTGTAGAAGCATTAGGCATCGGTATGGGGACGCTTAAAGCTCACATTAACCGGATTTACGGCAAGCTGCAGGTGAAAAATCGCGTGGAAGCGATCAAACGGGGGAAAGAAATCGAAGGCTGAACCGGCGTGGTCTCTAAGAGTCGCACGTCCGGCTCAGCCTTTTTTTTCTAAGATGAAGATCAGATGGCTTATTTCTTTAGGAGATTGATGTGATCCAGGTCCGTGCTGCTATTAAATATGAATTCGAGTTTGTAATCGCCGCGGATATAGGTCAGTTTGGTCTGCTTGGCGTTGCCGTTCTTGATCGTGCTGCTTGCGTCCGGTGCAAACCAGTTTTGCTTCAGCATTTTCATGGTAATGCCGCCGATATTGGTTTGGCGTTCCACGTTGGTGCCGAAGTAGCGCATTTCCTGAATCTTATCTTTTGCATAGGAAAAAGCGTAACCCGGATTGCCCATGTTTGCGCTGTACAAGTCAAATGCCAAGCTTCCTTTGCCGGCGATAGAAGGCTCGCCGATCAGCTTGATCACGTCTTTCTTGCTGCTTTTGCCAACCGTCAAACCGGCGACGGCTCCAGGGAACTGCCCTTTTAATGCCGGTTTATAGAAGCTGTTTAAGGTATCTAAGGCATGCGCGGCGGCTTCCTTCTGGATCTGGGCAGCTGTGGGCTTCGGTGACTGCGCCTTAACGACACTGCTGGATGTAGCCCATGTGCTAATGCCAAGGATTCCGGCTGCGAGGAGTGCAATAACAGCTTTACTACTGATCATTTTATGGTTCATATTCAAGCTCCTTCTCAACCCTATGAAATGGAATGGGTTATGACGACGATGATCTACATTCCATATGATAGGGGAAACCGCAGGAGAACAAGTGTCGAATTCGTTAAATAGAAATTTCAATTTCGCAAGAAAATGGATTTACATTTTTCAAAATGAAGCATATACTAATGCTATAAAGTTGCACTAAGGAAACATTAATGGATATAGACAACATTGGATGGTTTAAGGGAGGGATAGTCAAGATGGAACAAAGTGTTGCGCATCAAACCACTCCAGTCACATCAAGAGGATTGGATCACAAATCGTCTGCGCATGCCGCACTGGATGGCAGAACGAAAGGATTGAAACGACTGCTGCCGTTTCTTGGACCTGCGTTCATCGCGGCGGTTGCTTATATTGATCCGGGTAATTTCGCGACGAATATTACCGCGGGATCCAAATACGGGTATCTTCTGTTATGGGTGATTTTTGCTTCCAATTTAATGGCGGTGCTCATTCAATCGTTATCGGCCAAACTGGGGATCGCCACTGGCAAGAACCTGCCCGAGGTTGCTCGTGAGCGGTTTCCGAAGGGGGTATCGATCTTCCTGTGGATCCAGAGCGAACTGGTCATTATCGCTACGGATTTGGCCGAATTTATCGGAGCGGCATTAGGATTATATCTGTTGTTTGGCATACCGATGCTGCCGGCTGCGGTTATTACCGCGATTGGTTCCTTCGCGATTCTGGAACTGCAGCGGAGGGGATATCGTGCGCTGGAAGCGGGAATCGCTGCGATGGTGCTAATCGTGGTATTGGCCTTTGCTTTTCAGGTGATTGCGGCGAATCCGGATTTCGGTGCGGTTGGAACAGGCATGATTACTCCGCGATTTGACGGGGTGGATAGCATATTGCTGGCTGCCGGTATTTTAGGGGCCACGGTAATGCCACATGCGATCTACTTGCATTCTTCGTTGACGCAAAACCGTATTGTCGGCCGTAATGAAGCTGAGAAGAAGAGAATATTCAAATTGGAATTTGTCGATATCGTGTTGGCCATGTTGATTGCCGGGGCGGTGAATATGGCGATGGTGATCGTATCCGCAGGACTGCTCTTTAAGAATGGGCTGGTGGTGGAGGATCTAGACGTTGCTTTCCACCAATTTGGAACGATAGCCGGACCCGTCACCGCCGTCTCCTTCGGGCTTGGCTTGCTGATTGCCGGCCTGTCGAGTTCTTCGGTAGGTACGATGGCAGGGGATGTCGTGATGCAAGGTTTCATCAACAAACGAATCAACCTGTACGTTCGGCGGGCCATTACGACCATTCCGCCGCTCGCCATCATTATTTCGGGCGTCAATCCGACAAGTGCGTTGGTCATGAGCCAAGTGATTCTATCGTTTGGCATTGCCTTTGCCTTGATTCCCTTGATCTTGTTTACTTCGAATCGCAAAATCATGGGTAGCCTGGCGAATCACCGGATTACCACGACGTTAGGTTGGATCATCTCCGCCTTGGTGGTCGGCCTGAATCTGTTCTTGATCGTTCAAATGCTGTTTTGATGTCGTGCAGACCCTGAAAAGGGTTATGAAGTGGACCTCCATTTCCGCTGAAGCGGGGATGGGGTCCTTTTTTATTTATTAATATGACATGCTGTTGTCAATATATAGGGCTTATGATGGAATCGTTAACAAGACATTCAGGTGAGGATCGGAGAGATAAAGGATGAACATGAATCAGGAGATTTTCGCATTTAAGCGGTTTTGCGAATGGCTCAACCTGTTGAACAACGTCGATTCAAAATTCTGGCTGAAGCCCGTGGCAAGAGGAAAGTGGTCTTCTGCCGAGATCGTATCCCACCTCATGAACTGGGATCGGTTTATTCAAGACTCGGTTATTCCCGCTGTAAGGCAGGGTCAAATGATTCGCTTCCCCGACGAGGACAGCTATAACCAACTTGCGGCGGATTACGCGAGATCAGGTATTTCACAATCTGAATTGATCAAGGAAACCATTCGGGAGAGGGAGCGGGTCGTTGCCGAACTCTTGGCGCTGCCGGAAGAGATTTACCAACTGAAAACGAACTATTCGTTAGCCTTTCTAATCCCCGAATTTGTAGGGCATGATGAACATCATAAAGGCCAAATCGAGCGGTTTCTCAGAAGCGAAGGGATCCTCCTCGTATAACAAAAACAAACGTCTCATCAACCGCCGAGAAAGCATGAGCTTCATCATCGTTAAGAAGGTCAATCGCAAAAAAACAAAGAGAACAGCCCTCAGGTTGTTCTCTTTCGTTGTCTGGTTTTAGAAGCACGTGAACGAGCGAATCTGATTCAAATCGATGCCGAAGTACCCCCAGAAGAACCCAAACCATCGGAACCCTGCAATGGAATTCCGCCCGACGAAAACCGGGAAGAACCAGAATTGCTCGCCGTTGTTCAGCCAAACGTAGGTGTTGCGAAACAGGCAACGTCTGATCCCGCCGGGATCGATGGCAAAGGTGCCGACCTGCATTTGCGGTACGAATTGCGGGGGTGGCGACGTTGGCGCTTGAACGCCTCCTGGTGAACCTCCCGGGAATCCTCCCGGCCCTCCGCCTGGAAACCCTCCAGGCCCCCCTCCCGGAAACCCGGGCCCTCCCGGTACGCCGGGCCCGCCTGGAAATCCCGGAAATCCTCCGCCGGGTCCTGGTGATGGAAAAAATCCCATATGTGATCGCTCCTTTTTTCGATGAATAGGCATTATCATCATATGCATTCGCGGAGAGAGCGGTTGGGCGGATGTCTATATACACCTCAAGATTTCGGATTCTCATTATTGGACGCAATTTAGCAGAGGCAAGTTCCTCTTAGAAGCTGGATTTTTCCGGTTGAGCGAAAAAGTACTTCATCATTGGCGGAGTAACGATCGTTGTTACCAACACGACTAGCACGATCACGGCAAACAGGTCGTCTTGGAGTAGACCGGCATCCTGACCGATGGCGGCGATGATTAAAGCAACCTCTCCACGCGAAACCATAGCCGATCCGATCCCTAATGCACGGCGCCAGCCGAATCCGGCCATTCGAGCTCCATAAGCTGAACCTACGAGCTTGGTGGCGATGGCCAGCACGCTTAAACCAATGATCAACGGAATCTGGGAAGCTAGCCCGGTGAAATCGACCTTCACGCCGATTGTGGTAAAGAATACGGGGACGAAGACCGCATAACCAATCGTTTCGATCTTCTCGGTCACTTCATGCTTGTAATCCGTCAAACTGAGAGCGACACCCGCGATATATGCACCGATAATAGCTGCTACGCCGGCATATTCAGCCATGTAAGCATACAGGAAGCAGATGATTAATCCCGCGGAGATCACCGATTCGGATACCTGCAGCGGAGCAAACTTGCGCATGACCCACGGAACGACTTTCCAACTCAAAACGATGACGACCGCAAAAAATATGAACTTCTTCAAGATGACCAACCCCAGGTTGACGTCCCCGCCCGCAAAACTCATGACGAAGGCCAACAGGATGATGACGAGGACGTCATCAATGACGGCCGCCCCGAGAATCGTGGTGCCTTCTCTGGATTTCAGCCGCCCCATTTCCTTTAATGCTTGTACAGAAATGCTAACGCTTGTTGCCGAGAGCAGCAGCCCGAGAAAAATTGCTTCAAAAAGGGGCATGCCCAACAGTATGGCCGCCAAATAACCAAATCCGAAGGGGAGAGCGATCCCTGCGAGTCCTACGTAAGTCGAGGCTTTCCCAGTCCGTTTAAACTCGTCGACATCCGTTTCAAGACCTGCGAGGAACATTAATAAAATCACGCCGATTTGGCTGATCTCTTCCAGTACTTCGGTTTCGTTAATCCAGCCCAGAAGGGCAGGCCCCAGGACAATCCCGATCAACAATTTACCTAAAACCGCCGGTTGTTTCAGCCGTACACTTAATTCTCCCGCTAGTTTGGAAGCAATCAAAATAATGGCCAGTTCTAAAATCAACATCTTATCATCCTCCGTTTGCTGTTAATTTGCGGAATTTGCAAAAAATAAATACAAAAAGAGCCTGCAACCACGGGCGGAATATACCGATAAACGGCATAGTCCACCCTTGGTGACAGGCTCCTCCGGGCAAAACATATCAAATTTAAATTAACAGAATCGATTATAACAAATCTAGCTGATAGGCGCCAGATGATTTTTGATCTCTTTTAAAGGACGGTGTATTACGACTGCTCGTCGCGGCCAATCAGATGGTAAACTCTCGATTTGTACTCATCCAGACCTTCGCAGCAACCGTACATCCGATTTGCGATTGTCTTCCCATTGCCGAAGAAGAAACGCTCGAACTGGTTTTGCCTTCCTCCGAATGCACCGCCGCCCAGTTCCCAAGCTAGTCTAAAGAGGATGATGCGATCCTTGGCGGGGCTGGATAATCCCTGTAAATAGACCTCGAGAGAGGTTTGGTTCTCCGAGTTGAAATCCGCTTCGAAGGGATTCATGATCAGCTGGCTCGCGCTAATCGAGCGGACCATGCGCAGCATTTCCTCATGCAAGTCGGGAAACTGAATTCCCGCCGCAGTCAGCGGAGCAAGCGCAGGTACATAGCAACCGGATTCCGTCATCGTCCCGCCGGTTTCGGCGGCGAGTCGCAACGCTTTCAGGTTTTCCAGCATCGCCATAACTTTGACGATTTGACTCACGAACGAGTTCTCGGTATCCGTATTTTGCTCCTCGGCCAACGCTTGCAGGAGTCCCAACAGAAATTCGGTCTTGGCGATGTACCGAGTGATAATGTGATGGCCCGCGTAAGCGTGGAAGTGCCCTTCTTGAAAGAGCTGATCGTATAGGCGTTCTTCTCCAACAAAGAATACCCGGTCATGGGGGACAAGGACCCGATCGAAGATGACCATCGTGTCCATCTCCTCATATCGACTCGAGAGCGGATGATCATAACTCGAATCATGCGCATGGCTCTCTCGGCAAATAAAGGTGATTCCCTCCAGATCATTAGGTACGGCAAAAGCGAATGCACTAGGGTTCACTTGTCCGTCTCCCATCATAAAAGATGGCGTAGGGAGGACAAGGATTTCTTCGCAAGTGGGTCCCTGGGTCGCCATGAGGAAAGCGCCGCTCACGACCCGTCCTTCCGGACGGGTCTCGATCACTTTGGCGGCAAGAGACTCTTCCGCATCCGCGGGTCCCGACCATTTGCTGGCCATAGGCTGCACAAAAGCGTGAGACAACGTAATATCGTGGTCCCGGCAATATTCGTAATAGTTACGCAGATTTTGGGCGTACTCTGTCGATGCTTTCTCCAATACAGTGGCGGCGGTATAAAAGGACATCAAAGCGGTGTTCATATAGTCGGGAGAGCGGCCGAGAAAGCCGTGATGGTAGTTAGCCCAGATTTCGGACATCTTCCTTCTGCGGATCAGGTCCTCAGCATTAGCCGGGGGGAGAAATGAAAGCCCGACGCGTTCGCCGGTTGCCGGAGACGCATACGACATGTCTTCACTCCGGCTTGCTTCACACTGCATCTCATACATCGCGGCCTGCGTCCGGATGAGCCCGCGAAAGGCGGGGTGCTCGGATAACGGCCCATTCACGCGTTCGCCGTTATACCATAGCTGAAGGCGCTGTCGATTGATCCGTTCGATATATTGCATTCCGTTTTTTATTGGCATGGATCCCCTAATCCCCCTTACGTTACTCTTTTATATATAGTGCATAGACGAATGGGGTGTGTATCGGCGAACTTCACGATTTTGCTTTCCGGAACGCCCATTTTTGAGGATAATCTAGATAAAACCCGTTATTTTCAAAAAAAGGGGGAGTTCGTATGGATTTGCATAAGGTCGTCGTGATTGACGACGAGGTGCTGGCGATCGAGCATCTGCGCCATTTGATCGACTGGCCATCGGCCGGTTTTGTCATAGCCGGCGAGACGACAAGGCCTACGCGCGCGCTTGCGCTCATTCAGGAGGTGAAGCCGGACTTGATCATATCGGACATCAAAATGCCGATGTTAGACGGAATTGAGCTTTGCAAGCAGGTCGTTGCCGCCGGGCTGCATTGCCGAATTCTGCTACTGACTTCTTATAAGGAGTTCGATTATGTGAAGGAAGCTTTAAAGTTCGGGGCATCCGGGTATCTTGTCAAACACGAGCTGGAGCCAGAGATCCTGCTTCGTGAGCTGGAAGCGATCAAACCGCAAATCGAGGAAGAACGGGAACGGCTGAAAACACAGCTGCGGCAATTGTTGATAGGACTGATCGATGGTAATTCGCTCGGCGAGATGTCGCTTGGTCCTTTGTTGGAGTCACTGCGACTAGTAGGCAGTAGCTTGACGTACGTGATGATCGCTGCAGGCAATGTGGTACCTCTCAAAGAACTGGGACAAGCATCGGTCTTCTTACCGGGCCTACCGCCGATTGATGCCCACCTGTTGTCTGAGAAAGTGATAGAGGTGTTCAATCTCTACAGCAAAGAGGGACAAGTAGGGATGGTGTTGGCCTTTCAACCCTCCAATAGCCGTTTGAAGTTAGCCGAAGCGCAATTCGAGGCGGTTTCGGAACTGCGGCGGCTATACCAAGAGGCTAATCCCGCGGAACCAATCTATGCCGCGTACTCCTCACCTTTTTCGGAATGGCGGTCCCTGGCTGAGGTTCATGCCGCAACGATGGAACGATTGAAGCAACGTTGGTTTAGTGGAAGCCAGCCGGTCATTTCCCCCGAATCGAGGGGGGGCAGCGGCAATGAGGCGGCACGAACCAACTATGAATGGCGGGAGCGGTTGGAGCGAGCCCGGAAAAATGAAGACCCCGAACAATTGTTGCAATTGATCACTGAGACATTCGACATCGCCAACCAGACGAAAGACGCTTTTATGTTGGAGCAGCTATGTGACGAGCTCGCCGGGTTGCTGAAAAACGAACGTCGAGCCAAGAAGATGGAAGCGCTTACTAGTCGGGCCGAAAATGACGAATTCGATATGCTGGAGTGGAGGGGGGCGGACGGGGTTAAGGAAGGTTTTCTGCGCCTATACCGGAACACCTTTCTCGAGAATTCAGCTTCCCGGTATACCGGGAAAGTACGCGAGGCAATCGAGTTTATCTCGCAAGCGTACAACACGGAAATCAGCACCGATTCCATCGCCAATCGGTTGGGAATCAGCGGAGATCATTTACGCCACCTGTTCAAGGAGGAGACCGGGCAGACGTTGCTTGAGTACATTACCGTTTATCGGATGGAGAAGGCGAAACGCTTGTTGAGAACTGGCCGGTACAAGCTATACGAGGTCGCGGATCGGGTTGGGTATCGCAGCAGTCACTATTTCAGCAAAATTTTCCACAAAACGACAGGCCTCCTGCCTCTGGAATACGCCAAGCGAAAGGAAAGGGAGGGGGACGAATGAAGCTGAAGCTGAGCTTCCGCAATAAAGTCATTACGGGCACAGTGCTGATCGTCTCGGTCTCTTTGATCGCGTGCAGCTATATTACTTTTAACTATGTGACCCAAATCGTCCGTGATCAGGCGGTCCGTGACAATATGACGAAGTTAGCGCAAATGTCTTCTTCGATCAAGCGGATGCAGGAAAGGCTGGAGAATACGGCAGAAACGATCATCGCTGCCGAAGAAATCAACAAACCGATCCTCTTGCGGGAAAGCGACAGCCTGCAGGAACGTTATTTCAAGAAAGTAGCGGTCCAAAAACAGCTTCAGCGTTTTGTCGCCCTGGATTCTAATTTGTTGAACATGATGATCATTCGGCCGGACCAGGAGGTGTTCTCCAACTATAGCGGATACGAAAGCTACTATGCTGATTATTTGCAGGGTGCTTGGTTAACGCCTTTCCTGTCGGGCCAGATCAGTCCGGGTCATTTCTCCGCTCCCCATGAGTTTCGTTATATCAACGGCAATCAGAAGGTGATCAGTTACGTAACGGCCTACAAAAACTGGGAGGATCTAAGCGCCGACGCAGCCCCTTATATCCTGGTGCTCGACTTGAAGCTGACTGAGGTGGAGAAGATTTTCGAGGATAGTGAGAAAGACTTTGCACGGCTCGCCTTGTCGATGGAAGACGGGATCGTCGTTTACGACAGCGCCGGCGTAAATCGGGAGAGGCCGAATGCAGCAACGCAACAGCAACAGCGTGTGATTCCATTGAAATATCAGGCCGATGACGGGAAATGGGTTCTGGAAGCCTTCTTATCCGAAAGCAAACTGATGGAAAGTGTACGCCCGATCCTGTATTTCTATCTGCTTATCGTGTTCGGCAGCCTGCTGTTTGCCATGGCGGTCATTCCGCCCGTAAGCGCCAAGTTTACCCGTCCGATCTCCCAACTGGCGCGTGCCATGCGCCGGGTGTCGGCCGGCGAGTTGAATACCCGCGTTTCCTTCCGTACCGGAGACGAGATGGAAGAGCTCGCAGCCGGCTTCAATCAAATGGTGAATGACCTGGATTTGTGGATGAAATCTTCCCTGCGCGAGCAAGAGATGAAACGCAAAATGCAAATCAATTTGCTATTGTCCGAAATTAACCCGCATTTTATATACAATACGCTGAATACAGTCATTTATTTGTCCCACGCTGGAAGAAACCAGGATACGATCACGATGACCAAGGCGTTCATTGACATCTTGCAGGATACGATCAAAACCGGGGAGGGCGCTTATTTCTGCACTTTGCAGGAGGAAATCGATATGATCCGGAAATACGTCGTCATTCAGCAATACCGCTATCCGGGCAGATTCCGGCTCGAATGGGATATCCCGAGCGAACTTCATTCCTGCCAGGTGCTGCGCATGATGCTCCAACCCTTAGTGGAAAACGCGTTATTTCACGGAATCGAAGATAACGGCTTAATCCGGATTAGTGCAGCGGTTCGGGAGGGGGGGCTGCATATTTGTGTTAAAGACAACGGGATCGGGATGGAACCGGAACGTTTACGGGAGCTCAGCTTGCCAAGGAAGGAGATGCCGGTCAAGAAGGGCATCGGCTTAGCCAATGTGATGGAGCGGATCACCTATCATTACGGAGAAGCCTATGGGATCGAGGTGGACAGCGAGCCGGGACGCGGTACCGTCGTTTCTCTGAGGCTGCCTTACCTAAGGGAGGAGGTCTCCGCCATTGACCCCCTTTTTTGATAAATCCCCGGATCATGAGCGAAATCGCCGAATCGTGAACTTTTGTTGAGGTGGAGCAAGCGTTATTTTAGATCTGTAAGCGATTTCAATCTTAGGGAGGGGTTCTGATGGAACGAGTACAGACAAGGCAACTGCCGGTCATGCTGATGGCACTTCTCATGGCATTCATTCTGGTCATAACGGGTTGCTCGTCAGGAGGGAACACGAAGTCTGACAATTCGAACGGGGCGGGGAACACCCCCGCCAATCAAGCAACGAACGGAGGCGCGGAGAATGCCGCTACCGGGAGCGAATCCGTCTCGCCTGCTGATTTGCAAGGAACGATCAAGGTGTGGGACTGGGACGAGGCTTTCCTCACGAAGATGGTTCCGGAATTCAACAAAGTGTATCCCAACGTCAAGGTGGAATACACCGTCGTCAACAACAACGACTATATGCAGAAAATTCAAAGCGGCATCGCTTCCGGCTCGGATGTACCGGACGTGATTCTTGGCGAAATGAATTATCGCGGGCAATTGTTTGACCTGGATATTCTCGACAATCTGGAGCAAGCTCCCTACAATTTCTCGAAAGACCAATTGCTTGATTATTTGGCGCCGATTCTTTCCAATCCCAAAGGAGAATTGGTTGGGGTAGATCAGTCGATTACGCCGGCCGGCTTGGCTTACCGCAGGGATTTGGCGAAGGAATATTTGGGCACGGATGATCCGGACCAGGTCGCTGCGTTATTCCCGGATTGGAATGCATTTATCGAGAAAGGCAAGGAGGTCGTCTCGAAGAGCGGCGGCAAAGTCACGATGTTTGCCAGCTTCGACGATGCTTACCGCATTTTGCGCGAGCAAACGTCCAAGGCGTACGTAGACGGGAACACGATCAATTTGACCGAACGATTGACGAAACCGCTTGGCACTGTGTTCCAAATGAGGGACGCCGGCATCCTAGGCAAATACGAAGCTTATACGCCAGGTTGGAATGCTTCGTTCGCGAAGGGCGACACCCTCTTCTATCCGATGGCGCCTTGGGGGGCCAAATGGAATATCGCCGCAAACGATCCGGACGGAGAAGGCCGGTGGGGCCTCATCGCGGCACCGGAAGGCAGCTACACGTACGGCGGGACTTCGATCAGCGTGTATAAAGGCAGCAAAAACAAGGAAGCGGCTTGGGCCTACATTCAATTTGCCTACATGTCCGACGAAGGCATGGAGGTCAATTACAAAGAGTTCGGCAATATGGCTGGTACAAAGGCTTTCTTCGAGAACCACAAGGATTGGATCGAAGCCGGTACGGAATATGACAAATTTTTTGCCGGGCAAAACCTCAATAAAACATTCTACGAAAAAATCGTCCCGACCGTCAAAGCAGAGCCGCAAACGAAATATCATTCCATCGTGCAAAACGCCTACAACTCGTTATATCCGCTCTGGATGAAGGATACGAGCATCGACTTGAACGCCGCGCTCGACAAGTTAAAGAGTGAAGTCCAAAACATGGCGCCGGATGCAACGGTAAATTAATCATTCGGCTTGAAGAGCGCAAAAGGAACGACTGCACTTCGCCAAGGGCGTTGGCAGCCGTTCCTTTCGTCCATGAAGTTGAAGGGAGTGGAAACGCATGAAGCTCAATACCGCAGCGGAATCGGCTCCGGTCACCGGACTGCCTTCCCCTAGCAAAAAACGCCTCAATCTTTGGCCGTACTGGTTCGCTTTGCCATTCATCGGTTGTTATCTTGCCTTTCAGTGTTACCCGCTGCTTTATTCGTTCTATCTCAGCTTACACGAATGGAATGGGATCGGCAGCAAGACGTTTATCGGCTTGAAGAACTATGTCATGCTGCTGACGAAGGACCCGCTGTTCTACAAGTCTTTATTCAATACGGTCGTCATTATGGCCTTGTCCGTGCCGTTCATGATCTTGCTCGGCATGGGGCTGGCTTACCTGATCTTTAATCTGACGAAAGGACGTACCCTCGCGCAAACGATTAACTTCTTGCCGTATATCACGACGCCGGTGGCCATCGGATTTATCTTCTCGTTTATGTTCGACTGGCAAACCGGCATCGTCAACATGCTGCTCGTCAAGCTGGGATGGATGACGGAAGGCTTCTATTGGTTGATGGACCCGTGGATGTCCCGCGTCATCATCGCGGTTATGATCATCTGGCGCAATTTGGGATACTTCATGGCGATTTATTTAGCGGGGATGACGGCGATCCCACAGGATATCTACGAAGCGGCGCGTGTGGATGGCTCGACCGGGCTGCATACGTTCCGCCGAATCACATTGCCGCTACTACGGAATATCACGGTATTTCTTGTCGTCACTTCGATCATTGGCGGCCTGCAGTTATTCGATGAACCGAAGCTGCTTTACGGCGGTTGGACGGCCAGCACCTCAGGAGGACCGGACAATGCGGCGCTGACGGTCATCTGGAAATTCGTCAACGATTCCTTTATTACGGGCACGAGGTTTGGCTACGGCTCGGCGATTGCTTACACGTTGTTTCTCGTCATCGTCCTATTTTCGATCTTCAGCTACCGGCTTAGCGCAGGGAAGGAGGAGAAGGAGTGAAAATCGTAAAATGGGGATTTATTGCGGCGATCTCACTCATATCGTTATTTCCGTTCTACGTCATGATCATGATGTCCACTTATTATTCGGAGGACATCTTCAAGGGTTTGCCGCTGGTGCCTTCCGATTACGGGCTGAACAACTTGCGAACCGTGCTGCAGACCGACTTTTTTCGGGTGTATGCCAATAGCTTAATCGTTTCCATTACGTCGGTGTTGTTGGGCGTAACGACCAGCATGCTGGTGGGTTATGCTGTAGCCAAGTTTCGGTTCAGGCTGAAGCGATTTTTGAATTACTTCATCATCATCACGATGATGGTGCCAACCCAAGTGGGCCTAATCGGCTATATCATCGAAATGAAAAACCTCGGGTTCGGCAACACGCTGATGCCGATTATTCTCACGTGGAGCGCTTGGCCGTTCGGAGCTTTCTTTATGATCCAGTTCATGCGCGACACAGTGCCAAACGAGCTGCTCGAATGCGCGCGGATCGATGGGGCGCCGGAGCCGCTGATCTTCGGTAAAATCGTGCTTCCGCTCGTCAAACCTGGCCTATCTACCTTGGCAACGCTCGTGTTCCTGTGGTCCTGGAACAATTATTTGCTCCCGTTGGTGACGATCAACAACTCGAAGTGGTTTACATTGCCGTTGTTCGTCTCTACGCTGGGGATCGTCCATCGGACGGATTACGGGGCGCGGATGGCGGCGCTCTGTATGGCGACGATACCGGTGCTGCTGATCTTCCTTATGGGCAGCCGCTCCTTCATTAAAGGGATTACGGCCGGCGCGATCAAGGGTTAATGTGATGAATTAATAAGAGGAAGGAGCTGAGCTAGAATGAGGATTCCCGACCATTTGCCTCGCAAGTTAACGATTTCGCTATGGGATTTCTCCTGGTATACAATGACAAGGCCGGGGGAGCCGTATTGCGATTTGGCGTCGCGGTTCGATGAGCTGGTCGAGCGGGGGTATAACACGATTCGGATTTGCGCTATGCCGTTTTTCCTGTTCGACGAGCAAGGGCGGCGTCCCGGTCCGCTTCGATTCAGCAGTCTGGGGGAGATCGGCCGGCGAACGCGATGGTATAACTGTCAGGGGGGAGCCGAGCTGGACGGGCATGCGCATTTGCTGGAGCTGTTCCGACAAGCTCAAGCCCATGGCTGCTACGTGATCTTGTCCTCATGGGAATATCAGCAGAGTCCGGCCTTTCTTGAGAGCCGGGAACTGGCGGACCAATTACAGCAAATTCCGCCGCACGAGCGATTTATGACGTTGGCTCGATCGATGAGCCGGTTGATCGATATGTTGAAGGAACGGGGGTACCGAGACCAAATCGCTTATGCAGAGCTTCATAACGAAGTCGAGTTCGGCGGGTTGGCGCAAATCGGTTTGGATCAAGGAATTCCGTTCGAGGATAGCCCGGCTATCATCGAGGCAATGAAGCCGTATCTAGAGGAAGCCGTCGGCTACTTGAAGGATCGCCATCCGGATATACTGATCACCGCGTGCTACACCTTGAACAGCGACTATGGAAAGGAGCAGGTGGCGCAAAACGTCCAGATCGCGCATTTCCACCTGTATTTAAACGGTGTACTGCAAGAGTTGATGGATGCAACGAACCTGCGCTCCCAAGCGGGGGACTTTCCGAACGAGATGGTGAAGGCGATGCTTCGTGAGGAGGCGCCACCGTTTGAGAGTTACCGCCTAGCGAAGGAAGAGGTGTGGCGGTTACAAGGGAACCCCGTAGGTTTGCGATTGTTCTACTTGCATGATTGGGCGGACCCGGACAAGTGGGACCTGTTCCTTTATGACCGATATCATGCCCATAAGTTGTCGATGCTGCAAAAAACGGACCAACGTTATGCAGAAGTCGGACGCTGGGCCAGACGACAGGGGATTCCGGTCGTGATTGGGGAAGGTTACGTCGGCTACACGCCGCTGCTAACTGGTTTCGAGGAGGGCCCTGTCGGCAAGTTCATTGCCGAATATGCGGTTCAGAAAGGGCTGGAGCAGGGTTTCTGGGGCATGGTGCTGTGCTCCAACTGCGCGCCGCATCACCCGTTCTGGCAGGATGTGGCGTGGCAAAAAAGGTTGAATCAACGAATTCTTGAAGAGGCGTAAACATGAGGCCGGATAAGCTAAACAAACGTGGAGTATCTTTCAATAAGACACTCCACGTTTATTTTATCGATTGGGGTCACGGCTAGCTGGAACTATATCTTCTGGATTTATAATACCCTTGGCCCATATGGCCATGACGACGCTTGTGATCAGAGGAGGAGCCTATCGGCCTCGCATAACCTTGGCTGCTGCTGTATCGTTTGCCGTTGTAAGGTCCCTGTCCATATCGTCTGGCAGAGCTACTGTAATGCCTTCGGTGACTATGCGATGCTGAGTGGAGGAACTTATTGATGAATCTCCGTAACATGTCATAAACCCACCTTTCTGATTTGAATTGCTTTTTATTCTATTGTATTCGGTGTTGGACATAAAAGAAACCCGGCGTTCAACGCTGCAGACTCCGCAAAGCTTTCAGATCCGCAATCGCTTCCGATGCATGAGCATATGGATCCCGGAGTTGAAGGAGTCGTTCGACCCGGGTTGTCAGCTCACCAGACAGGTGTAATTCGTCTTGCCAGCTTGACTCTGAAATTTGACGGTTCCCATGAGTCGGGTGCGAGGACTGACGCTTCGTATCAAAGGAGGAGTAGAGCAGAAATAACAAGAAATGACCAACGTCTTCCAGATCGGATTGCGGTTCCGCGGGAATGAAGGCGCGGGAGGCCGCATGTTCTCGTTGATGCCAGCGCCCCTGAGACTGCAGAGCAATCGGCGACTCGCCAATTCCGCGGGACAAGCCAAAATCGATGAGATATAACTCTTCTTCCTGAAATACGACGTTGGGGATACGCAAATCAAGATGAACGAATCCTTGACGATGAATATCGTCAACCAGTTCCAGCAACTGAAGAGTGACCCTGACGGATTCCGCTTCGTCGTATCTCCGGCCCTGTCCAAAAATCAAATCCTCCAACGTGGCCCCCCTTAAAAAAGTCATGACCAGGTAGCTGTTGCGACCTTCCTCTAATTGATCTAAATAGCCGGGGATGCGCGGATGGTGTAGCGTTTTTAAGACATTGGCTTCATGCACCAGCAGTTGCTTGGCGTACTCCCCTTTGCTGGGCCGGGCTTGCTTGACAGCCACGATACTGCCAGTGGTTTCGTCCGTGCATTTGTAGGTCAACCCGTAGCTGCCCTCGCCGATCAATTCCCGAACCGTATATCGATTTGCTAGCTGCGTGCCGGAGTCTAGCCGATAATCCCGCCATGCTGCCGCAAAGGAACTGAAGAATGAAATCATTCGCATTTCCTTTTGACGACTCCCCTCGTGATCCCAGACTTAGGTCTAGGAGAATCACCGACCCTTGCCGTTTTCGTTACTTGTTATTTTATACTATGATTATAATGAATTCTTGAGCCGAGGTATAATGATATGACGATAATCCCTACAAGTACGGAGGCGGCAGCGGACCGCGGGTATCGACAGGCCCTGGATAAGGCGGAGGGATATTTGGCGTCGCTGGAAACAAACATTCGCAATAAGGGTTACACGGCTTCATTACTTGACGATTTCGGCGAATGGAAGAAGGGGCATCTTCCGCGCCCCTTTCAGCTAACCCGATGGTTTCGGCGTTTCGCCTCGCCCGATCCTGCCGATTCTGCCCGTTATCTTGCCTGGTTAACCCGTACCGGGAAGCTGGACGACTATTTGGAGCGAAGCGTTTCTTACATGTTCTTGCGCGACTTGGGCCATGATCTGTCATCTCCGCGGACCTTGGCAAGAATCGAGCGCTTTACGGTCGAACTGAAACGCCGTTTGGAACGCCAAGACGATGATCCCTCGGAACCCGCTTCCGAATTTCTCAGCATGGTTGCGTTGTATCGGTGGGCCCAGCGTGAAGCGATTGAACCGGAGATGATTTGGGTCATCGATAAGCTGAAGCGGGTATCCTCCCATTTGCCCGAAGCAATGAATGCGGAGGAAGCCGAACGCAAGTTGATCAAAATTATATTCGGTGTCGTTATGCACGTGATTGACGAGATGGACGAGGGAATCCCTTCCAGCGAACGTTCCCGCAGATTAGGGGATGCGCTGAAGCTGGGTTATTATTATGGGTTGACGTATCCATTCATCGACGATCTTCTCGACTCTGAGGTGCTGAATGAAGGGGAGAAAGAGCAGTACTCCCGAATGATCCGCATGACGATTCGAACCGGGATCGTACCGGAGCTGGGGGAGTGGACCGGGAACCATTTCGAAATGATCCGCTTTATCCATGCCGAGCTGCGAGAGGCTTATGAATATATCCGTCAGGTGCAGAACCGGGAAACCCAAGAAATTTTCTTTGAACAGTCTCTTGTCTTTTTTGAGTCTCAGGATGAGGACCGGACCAAAGATCTGGCGCATGCGCATTACACGAACAAGGACATATATTTGCCGATCATATTAAAATCGGCATCCTCGCGATTGATCGTACGCTCCGTGATCGGGGCTTCGAGGGACGAGGGTTTTGAGCAGCGCGTCTTTTATTATGGTCTGTACAACCAGCTTGCCGACGACCTTGCCGACATGTTCGCGGATATGAACACCGGGGCAGTGACCCCGTTCACTTATTACTTCAAGTACCGGGATAAACGTTCCGATTTGATCAACCCTTTCGAGCTTTATTGGGCGGTGATCTCCCACTTGATTCACGAAGTATACCGTTCGGAACCGAAGACGCGGGAAATTATCCTTGACCGTGCGATCAACGGACTCAAGCGGTATCGACAGCGCGTGGGTCAAGAGGAGTTTGACCGCATCATGGAGGTTTTCGCGTTTGGGCAGCCGGAGCTGGAACGGTTAATCCAGCGGTTGGTGCGTCAAGCGGAGGACGTAGCGTTTTATGATAAAATGCTGCGGGATCAATTGCTAGGCGCGATGCGAAGCAACCGGCGGGAGCAGGAGGAATTCATTAGCATCGTCAAAAAGGCACGTGCCGAAATTAACAACTTGCTGCCGGTTCAACCGCCGACTGAAGAAGGAATGAAGGAGACCGGACTGCTGTTTGAAACGGCGAACTACAGCCTAGTGGGCAACGGAAAGCGGCTTCGGCCGATCCTCTCTTGGGTGATGGGCGTGCAGGAATACGGTTTGGATGCCGCTGCTTTGGCTCCGCTGTTCCGCGCGTTGGAGTACATGCACGGCATCCTTGATTTTCGACGACCTTCCTTCCCAGGACAACTCGGCAACCCGCCGGGGCCGGCCGACATTGCATGAGTTGCATGGCAGTGCCATCGCAGAGCTAACCGGCATTTTTCTCATTCAAAAAGCGGTCGAGGAGCAGGCTTCTTTGAAGGAGTTTGATCGTCAATCTGTGCTTGGGTTGCTGCAATACTTATCCCGGAAAGCCGCGGAGATTTGCATGGGGCAGGCGATGGATTTGAGCGCCAAGGGCAAAGTGCTGACTGTTGAGGAGCTTGACCGGGTATGCTTTTACAAAACAGGAATTGCATTTGAAGCTTGTTTGGTGGCGCCGGCCATTTTAGCTCGGGTTTCGGAGACGGAAATCGAAATTTTGAAGAAAATCGCCTATCACATGGGCATCGCCTTCCAAATCAAAGACGATCTGCTGGATGAGGAAGGGGATCCGCGTTTACTGGGCAAACCGGCCGGGAAGGACGCCGAGAATGACAGTTCAACTTATGTGACGGTACTGGGGCCGGTAGCCGCGAGCAAAGCGATGTGGGAACATTATTGCCTGGCGATGGAAGCGTTGATGGACCTCCCGCGACCTCCCGTTTTTTTGAAACATTTGCTCAATTACATCATCCACAGAGAAAATTGACATGGACTTATCTTCTTAACCTACGATAATGTTTCTTGATCCTCCTAAGGGACTATGTTAGTATTTTATTATCTAAATTGAGGGAGTTGAAACGGATGGATATTTCTTGCTAAGGATTTGGAACCGAAATGCGAATGTAATTCGCACGGTTTATTTCTTATGCAAGAAAGTTACTTCATCCTTTCACTCCAACCGTATATACAAATCCATACCCGACGTGGGTTGGATTTGATTTATATTTTTGGGCTGTAAGAAAGGTAACTTTCTTGCGGCCCATTCTTTTTATGTAGGAGGGATGTTGTTCATGTCCTTAATTAATGTGAACCATCTGACGTTTGCCTATGAAGGCAGTTACGATCATATCTTTGAGAATGTGAGCTTTCAAATCGACACCGATTGGAAGCTTGGCTTTACCGGAAGAAACGGACGGGGGAAGACGACCTTTTTAAATTTGCTGCAAGGTAAACACGAATACAGCGGTCAAATCTCCGCGGATGTAAGCTTCGATTACTTCCCCTTTGATGTGAAACATAAGGAAGATAACACCTTGGATGTCGTAGAGGAAATCTATCCGGACTATGTATTATGGGAGTTCATACGGGAGCTTTCCTTGCTTCAGGTGTCCGACGATGTGTTATATCGGCCTTTTGAGTCTCTCTCGAACGGAGAACAGACGAAGGTCATGCTGGCAGCGTTGTTCCTGAAAGAAAACAGCTTTCTTCTGATCGATGAACCAACCAACCACTTGGACATGGAAGCGCGGGAGCTTGTGGGTGATTATTTAAACCGCAAGAGCGGGTTTATTCTTGTGTCTCATGACCGTGCTTTTCTGGATCGCTCAGTAGATCATATCCTGTCCATCAACAAGACGAACATTGAGATTCAAAGGGGCAATTTTTCCGATTGGTGGGAAAATAAACAGCGTCAGGACAACTATGAGTTGGCCGAAAACGATAGGCTGCGGAAGGACGTCAAACGTTTGTCGGAAGCGGCGAAACGGACGAGTAACTGGTCGCATGAAGTGGAGAAGACGAAGAACGGTACGCGAAATTCCGGTTCGAAGGTAGACAAGGGCTATATCGGCCATAAAGCGGCTAAGATGATGCAACGCTCCAAATCGATTGAGCAACGGCAGCAGACCGCGATCGAAGAGAAGTCGCGCCTTCTCAAAAATATCGAAACCTCGGAAAGTCTAAAAATCGCACAGCTGCCTTACCACAAAACGCAGCTCGCCGAATTGGATCATGTTTCGATTTATTACGGAGAGAAGCAAGCTTGTCACGATATCAGCTTTACGATCGACCGTGGGGATCGGATCGTGCTGATGGGACGCAATGGCTCCGGCAAATCGAGCATCCTGAAACTGCTCTGCGGCGAGGACATCCGCTATTCAGGCGCGTTACGTCTAGGAAGCCAGTTGAAAATTTCTTATGTTTCGCAGGAAACGTCGTGGCTGCAAGGAAACTTGACCGATTTTGCCAGAGCGCATGACATTGACGAGAGTCTGTTTAAAGCGATTTTACGGAAGTTGGATTTTTCCAGACTGCAGTTTGAGAAGGATATGGCAGATTACAGCGGCGGCCAGAAGAAGAAGGTGCTGATCGCTAAAAGTCTCTGCGAAAAAGCGCATTTGCTGGTTTGGGACGAACCGCTGAATTTCATCGACGTGATCTCCCGCATGCAAATTGAAGATTTGCTGCTGGCCTATGCGCCTACGATTTTGTTTGTTGAGCATGACCGCGAGTTCTGCGAACGGATCGCGACGAAACAAATACGACTCTAGAACGAAAGACATATTTATTAAAACTTAAAGGAGGATCAACCAATGAAAGACCAACTGGAAGTCGTAGATGATTTAGCGAACCTGTCAACAAACCTGACTCTTGACACGGTTCAAATCAAACCTATACGGAGACCGGAGCTTTGTCCAGCGATTTACAGGGATACTTAGCGGTCATAAAGCGTTCAAAGTAACGTTTCGTACCGTGTCCAAAGTGATATCGCTTAGGTCGAGGTAACGCCAAAGGAGCACCGGTGAGTCGTTAGGGTGTTTTATTGGCGTTTTTTCTCCGGTTTAAAGGAGAAAATGACGATGAAACCAATATCCAAATACGTGAGAATCGGACAGCTCTTAGCAAGTCTGAAGCAACCCGATTATCGGTACCGGCAAATCACGGATGCGATCTTTAAACATAGAATCACCCGTTTTGAGCAAATGACCATGCTGCCAAAGTCGCTGCGCGAAGAATTGGGGAGGGAGCTGGGAGAGCACATCCCCAGCATCACGCCGATCTTGGAGAAGAGCTCTAGCCAAGTCCATAAGGTTCTATTCTCTATCGACGCGGGAGAACGTATAGAGGCGGTCCGATTAAGTTATCAACGCGGTTGGGAGTCGTATTGCATCTCTTCTCAGTGCGGGTGCGGCTTTGGATGCCGATTTTGCGCCACGGGAACGATGGGGTTAAGGAGAAACCTGACGGCGGATGAAATCACTGATCAGCTATTGTCATTCCATTTGCGTGGATATCCCTTGGATAGCGTATCTTTCATGGGGATGGGGGAAGCGCTGGCTAATCCGCAGCTGTTTAACGCGCTCCATTTGCTGACCGACCCGCAGTTATTCGGGTTAGGCCACCGCAGAATTACGGTTTCGACGATCGGCATTCTGCCGGGAATCCAAAGACTGGGGGACGAGTTTCCGCAAGTAAATCTGACGTTCTCGCTGCACTCGCCGTTCGACGAGCAGCGCAGCCAGCTGATGCCGATTAATGATCGCTTTCCGTTGCAGGACGTGCTGGTTGCATTGGATCACCATATTCAGAAAACAGGACGGAAGGTGTATATTGCTTACATTCTGCTACGGGGGATTAACGATTCTCCAGAGCATGCAGAAGCGGTAGCCTCCTTATTCCGAGGGCGAGGAGCATGGGAGCATCTCTATCACGTCAATTTGATTCCTTACAATTCGACGGATGCGACGCCCCAACGTTATGAATCGTCCGATAGATCCCGCGTGAACCGATTTGTCCAAATCTTGAAATCCAAAGGGATTCATGCCACGATCCGAACCCAATTCGGCAGTGATATCGATGCGGCCTGCGGTCAGTTGTATGCCGCGGAGCAATAAAGAACAAAAAAACAAGGCAATCCGCTTTCGCGGTTGCCTTGTTTGGTTTATTTGGTGCTCCTTACGGCCTCAATAGGCCTTCTTTGGTATTGCGTGGCAGTCTCATTTCGTTATACATGGTTTCATCTCCCAAATTCATGAATTCAGATGGCAGACGAGCCGATTAGCACAAAAAAACGCACAGCCATTCAGATGGCCCTGCGTTTTTGCTGCACACTGATATTATTAGATTAACATTTATTTATTAAAAAAATCAATCCATTTCCGAAGGACGCAATCAGGGAGATTGGGGCATATACATATACATAAGTAACTTAGAAAGGGGTGGCTCCATGAGAATTACGGTGCAATATATCCCTCTGAATAAGCTTAAGCCCGGAATATCCATTCAACTTACGCAGCGAATCAAGAATCTTCGGAAAGCCGCGCAGGATTGCATGCATCTGATGGTTGTACGCAAAAGTCGGAAGGACGGAGGCTATGTGATCGTCAGCGGCAATCACCATTATGATTTTTTAAGAAAACATACCAAAAATGTGGTTGCTCCCTGTTTAGTCGATGAAGGTAAAGCTTCATCACATCTAAACTCGTTGATCCACCGTTTGCGAAAGCCGAATCTACCTTATGAAGCACCACGTCTCCAGCGGGAGCGGGCTTCGGCGAACAGCTGGTCGATCATTCGCAAGTTTATGCGGCAAGAACCTCGTTTCAAGCAACTGTCTCGTACGCAGCAGCTCAAAGTTCTGCGGCTAGCGCTGCAATACCGTAAGACCACCATCTTATCGATGAAAGCGAAGGTGGACGGTTACCTGAAGACTCAAAAGACGGGATAACCCTAGAAAATCTAGAACGCGCGGGTTTAGGCGCGTTTTTTATTTTGTCTCGCTGAAATTCCCATACCTTTGTTCGGCCAGCACAGGATCATTGTAAACGGCGATTTTCGAATCGATCAGATCCAAATTTTGTTGCAACGCATCCATCTGCTTGAGGACCTGCAAACGATGATCCGCCAACATGGCTTTCCGTTCCTCCAGCGTTTCCATTCCTTTGGCACACCAATCCGCGTATTGTTTGATTTCTTTGATGGGCATTCCCGTATCCTTCAAACAACAGATCATGGCCAACCAGTCGAGATCCTTCTCCATAAATATCCGGTTGCCGGAGGGTTCCCGACCGATAAAAGGCAGTAGTCCTTCCTTATCATAGTAACGCAGGGTATGCGCAGTTAAGCCGAACTTTGCCGCAACTTCTTGAATGGAATATTTCATATTCTCCCCCTTGACTTAGAGTTAACTCGAAGCAATATACTCACTATAGTCCACAGCATCTCACAGATCAAGTGGCGAATTACGACGAAGAGGAGAAGTGATCGAAAGATGAAACCCATGAAGAAAATTGCGCTGGTAACCGGCGGCAGCCGTGGTCTTGGCAGAAATAGCGCACTGGCGTTCGCACGTAAAGGAATAGACGTGATTGTGACGTATCATACCCGGAAGGAGGAAGCGGAGAAGGTCGTTCAAGAAATCGAAGCCTTTGGGCAAAAGGGGGCCATGCTGCAGTTGGATACCGGTAAAGTCTCCTCGTTTGATGTTTTCGTTTCGCAGCTGACGGACATTCTGAACGAAGGATGGAACCGCGATACCTTTGATATCCTGGTGAATAATGCGGGATTCGGGATCCATGTTCCGATTGCGGAAACGACGGAGGAACAGTTCGACAGCCTGATGAATGTTCAGTTTAAAGGGGTCTTCTTCCTCTCGCAGAAGCTGTACCCTTTGATCGCCGACCATGGCCGTGTCGTTAATCTTTCCACGGGTCTGACCCGCTTTGTCATCGAAGGGTTCGGGGCCTATTCGGCAATGAAAGGCGCTATCGAGGTATTAACGAGATATATGGCAAAAGAATGGGGCAAGCGGGGGATTCGTGTCAACGTGATCGCTCCGGGGGCTATCGCTACGGATTTCGGTGGGGGATCCGTCCGGGATAATGAGCAGATGCGAGGGTTTATCGCAAATAATATTGCCCTCGGCAGAGTAGGCGAGGCCGACGATATTGGAGGCGTTATCGCTTCCCTTTGCACGGAGGAGTTCGGCTGGGTCAACGGGACGCGACTCGAGGTATCAGGCGGTCAGATGCTCTAAACGCCGGTACGGGTTTGCACTCCCAAAAGAGGATTAGTATAATGTTCGTAATCTAGCAACATGGGGCGACGAATACGATTCTCTTGAAAGGGCAGGTGCATGCCATGAAGTTTAGCGAATACCGCTATGAACGCCCAGATGTCCAAGTTTTTAGGCAGAGATTCAAGGAGCTACTTGACGCGTTTGCAGCGGCAGATACTTATGAAGAGCAGGGCCGGATCATGAGAGAAATCAATCAACTGCGGAGTGGCTTTGACTCGATGCAGGAGATCGCCAGCGCCCGGCATACCATCGACACCAACGACGAATTTTATCAGGCGGAGCAGGACTTCTACGATGAGAACAACCCGATTGTGCAAGAATTCATTTCGGACTACTACCGGGCGTTGATTGGCTCAAAATTCCGCGCGGAGTTGGAGCAGCAATGGGGACGTCAACTGTTCCAGATCGCCGAGCTTTCGTTGAAGACGTTCAGCCCCGAAGTGATTGAGGATTTACAGCGGGAGAACAGACTGACGACCGAATACGCCAAGCTGATTGCCTCTGCGAGAATCCCGTTTGAAGGCGAGGAGCGTAATTTATCCCAGTTGGTCCCCTTTCAGCAATCGACGGATCGGGAGATTCGCAAGCGTGCGGCTGAAGCGGCGTATGGTTTCTTAGCCGAGCATGAGGACGAACTTGATCGCATTTACGATGAGTTGGTCCAAGTGCGAACGAAGATCGCCAAGAAGCTTGGATATCGCAACTTCGTTGAACTTGGTTATGCCCGGTTGTCACGCACGGATTATGATGCTGAGAAGGTAGCAAACTTCCGGAACCAAGTGCAGAAGCATATTGTGCCTGTTGCCACAAAGCTGAAGGAGCGGCAAAAGAACCGGATCGATGTGGAGCAACTGCTGTATTACGACGAGAGTTTTTCCTTCAAGTCGGGAAACGCGACCCCAAAGGGCGACCCCGAGTGGATCGTGAAGAACGGGGCGAAGATGTATACGGAACTGTCTTCCGAGACGGATGAATTTTTTAGTTTTATGACGGAAAATGAACTGATGGATCTTGTCGCCAAACCAGGCAAACGGAGTGGTGGGTACTGCACTTTCATTAGCGAATACAAAGCGCCGTTTATTTTCTCGAATTTTAACGGCACGTCCGGCGATATCGATGTGTTGACGCATGAAGCTGGGCATGCTTTTCAGATGTATGAAAGCCGGGGGTTTGAGGTTCCGGAGTATCAATTCCCAACGCTTGAAGCCTGTGAGATCCACTCCATGAGCATGGAGTTCTTCACCTGGCCGTGGATGGATTTGTTCTTTGAAGAACAAGCCGATAAATACCGATTTGATCATTTAGCCAGCGCACTCATTTTTATTCCTTACGGCGTGGCGGTCGATGAATTCCAGCATTATGTCTATGAACATCCGGAGGCTACGCCTGCGGAACGCAAGCAAACTTGGCGGGAGATCGAGCGCAAATATGTGCCTTACCGGAACTATGCGGATAACGATTATTTGGAACGAGGCGGATTCTGGCACAGGCAAGGTCATATTTTCAACTCACCGTTCTATTATATCGATTATACGCTGGCGCAAATTTGTGCGTTTCAGTTCTGGAAAAAGATGCACGAGGACCGCGAAGCGGCATGGGCCGATTACCTGCTCTTATGCAGACAGGGGGGGAGTCGCTCCTTCACGGATTTGGTGGGGATTGCCGGCTTAATTTCACCGTTTGAAAATGGCTGTGTCACTTCGGTTATTGGAACCATCGAAGCATGGTTGAATCGGGTTGATGATACCGTGCTCTAAAAGAGCGACAGGATTAAGACGTTTGCATGAGATTACATTTGCAAACGTCTTTTTTCTATGGATTTCTTCTCGCCTGGCTTCTTGGTATTCCCCCGGAACATGAAATAGTACAGGAGTGAGGCAGCTGTATATAAGCAACCGGTCATGCTAAAGGTAATGGCGTAACCCCAATACGTTCCGTAGGCGGTGACCAAATACGATTGAACGGGACCCATTGTGGCCCAGCCTAACATGAACGCCGTTTGGGTCAGCGAATTAGCGATACCTCTCCGCTTGTCGGCTACGCGATCGATCATGATGGCGGATTGGATCGGATTGGCGGCATTCATCAACGCCTGCCGGAACAGGAAGCTTACGGCGGCTATGGCGAATCCATTCGTAAATCCGGTGAGCAGCAGGAACGGCAGGGATAACATTTGAAAGAGAACAACGGCTTTAACTTGTCCCACCCGACTCGCCAAGGATGGGCCAATCAGCATGGAGAAGATCGTCATGACCTGACCCAGCGAGATTAACAGACTCATCAATGACAAGGAAACGGAGAATCGATTCGTGAAGTAGAGATTTAGATAGGGTACCACGAGGCCCGAGCCTAAACCGATGAGCAGCTGTGCAGCAACGAAACGGGCAATGATCCGGAAATCGGCGGCATCGGCGCTCGTGATATGAGCGGGAAGGGAAGCCTCCGGCTCCAAAGGCGCTTGGTCATCCGTCTTTGGTTTCAAGCTCGAAGCCTTGCGTTCGCGCACGAACAACATCGGTATAAAGGCGGCCAAGGTTGCGGCTCCACCGATGACCAATACGGTTCTTAAGCTAAGCAAGTTTTCGAAGCCGAGAGACTTAAGGACATCAGCGAACACGCCGCCGCCTAAGCTGCCAATCACTTGTGAAGCAAGGCCTAGGGAGGAGAAATAACTGAACATTTTGAGCCGGTTCGCGGGGGTGACATTTTCGGCCAAAAACGGGATTGAGATGACTTGAAAGAAAGAAGCAAATAGGCCGGTAAACACGGCAAACCCAAGCAACGCGGTGTCTCCGGAGGAGAAAGAGCGAAGAATGAAAGCGACGCCGCTAAGCAAAGCGCCTAATACGAGGATTTTTTTGCGGCTTGTTCGGTCACCCCAGATGCCGATCGGTACGAACATCAGAGCCGTAGCAAAGGACTGAATGCTGACAACGCGTCCGTTCATAGCGTCATCGTAACCCAGTCCTTGTATATATAAATTATAGAGCACTCCAAACATGCCAGTGCCGATTTGATAGAGGATGTTCGCCAAGAAAAATAATTTGATATTTCTGGACCATCCCTGCATCTCCTGGTTTAAAGCTCGTAAATAACCCACTTGGTTCATCCTCCGGTTGCTTGTTGTCAGCTAAAAGTTAATTCTAGCACTTTACTACAAGCGAAGGAAGAGGCGAGCGCGCGGTAAAATAGGAGAAGCAGAGACCTATTTGGTCTCTGACTTGGATGCTTTGGCTGGACGTTTGGCCTTCTGTTTGACCCGCTGATCGATTCCGGCTTCGCCTTGAATTTCGGCCGCGGCTTCCATCTGTTGGTTTAATTGCTTTTCAATCTGGCCAATGCCATGGGCCCCTTGATGATTTCTGCTAGATGCCATCGCTGTTGTAGTACCTCCCTAATTCGTGTGTGGAGTGTCGGTTTCAGACTTTACGATACGTCAGAACGTGCTCAAATATGCACCGCAATAAATCGATGGTGTTATTTACCGATTCCCGCTAAGATTAAATTAACATCTTTGAGACGGGTTGGAGGGCATGGTCCTACTATGTTTCTGATTCTAGTGTCAGTGTCCTCCGTAGTCCTCATTCTAACGCAGAACCATTCTTTAAATGGGAGGGGTAGCCATGCAGCAAAATTGGATCCGTACGCCAGGGGATCTGCTAGATTCCAATGGGGTGTTGATACAGAAGGGATACTCGACAGAGGCCATTCTGACTTATAACCGGGACAGTATTAAGGCACGGCCTTGGCGAATCAAAGAGTGGGATTTCTATCAAGTCTCTAATAACGATTTCTGCCTGCAACTGACGATCGGGCATGTCTCCTATGCAGGGAGTGTTTCCGTTAAACTATTTGAATTTGCGACCGGCAGACATTATGAAGTGACTCAAATGCTGGTCCTGCCGTTCAACTCGTTACGCATGCCGTTATCGGCAGACGAAGGTGATTTAACGGTTGACCGAAAGAATATGTTCATGCAATTTCAGGTGTTCGAAGGCGGCAGGAAGCTCATTTGCCGTGCAACGGGGAAACAGCTACCTAAGATGGAGCTCGAAATCGAACTATCCCAACCCGACAAGACGTCGATCGTTATGGCTACTCCATTTGATGAAGATCCGTCCCACTTTTATTACAATCATAAAATAAACAGTATGCCTGCTAGCGGCTTCGTGCGTGCTGATGGACGGGAATATCGGTTTGAGCCGGAATCCGCCTTTGGTTTGCTGGACTGGGGTCGCGGCGTATGGCCCTTCTCGCATGAATGGTTTTGGGGAAACGGGAGTTGCTATATCGAAGGGAAACGGTTCGGATTCAATATTGGGCATGGATTTGGCAACACCTCAAACGCAACGGAAAATATCCTTTTCTATGATGGTACCCCTCACAAATTGGGTCAGGTTCACTATAATTTGTCAGCGGGAGGGTACATGTCCCGAAAACAAATTACGAGCGAGGACGGTAGATTTGAGATGGAGTTCATGCCGATCTATGATCAGCAAACCGCCACCAAACTGTTATTTATCGACAACAAATGCCACCAGTTGTTTGGTACGTTTCATGGGAAAGCTGTGTTGGATGACGGGAAGGTCCTCGAGATCAACAACATGGTTGCTTTTATCGAGCATGCTGTGAATCATTGGTGAGAGAAGCAGGGGGTATACTATAAATATCTTGAAAGTCGGAGGATTTCGATATGGAATATGTGAAATTCGGAAATACCGGATTGGACGTCTCCCGAATTTGTCTGGGGTGCATGAGCTTCGGTGAAGTGGTACCCGGCTGGCATTCCTGGGTGCTTGATGAGGAGAAGAGTCGTTCGATCATCAGAAGAGCGCTTGATCTCGGCATCAACTTCTTTGACACGGCCAATGTCTATGCAGGGGGGACGAGTGAACAGATCACGGGACGGATTCTCAAGGAGTTTGCGAATCGAGATGAAATCGTGCTCGCCACGAAAGTGTGGGGACGTATGCATTCAGGTCCGAATGGAGCGGGGTTATCCCGGAAAGCAATATTAAGCGAAATCGACAAAAGCCTAAAACGGCTGGAGACCGATTACGTGGACCTGTATATCATTCATCGCTGGGATTACGATACGCCCATCGAGGAAACGATGGAAGCTTTACATGAGGTAGTGAAGTCGGGAAAAGCCAGGTATATCGGCGCTTCCGCTATGTACGCTTGGCAATTCCAGAAGGCGCAGCACATCGCGGAGAAAAACGGCTGGACACGGTTCATCTCCATGCAAAATCATCTCAATTTGATTTACCGGGAAGAGGAGAGGGAGATGATGCCGCTATGCAAAGACCAAAACATCGCGGTAACTCCTTACAGCCCGCTAGCCTCCGGTCGATTGATTCGCGATAGTTCGGTAACAACCCCTCGATCCGAAACCGACGCGATTCAAAAATCCAAGTACGATCCGACCGCAGAAGCAGACCGCTTCATCATTGAGCGAGTAGCGAATCTGGCGACGAAGCATGGCGTACCCCGTGCACATATCGCGCTGGCTTGGTTGCTGCAGAAAGATCAAGTCGCTGCACCTATCGTTGGAGCTACGAAAATTTCGCACCTAGAAGATGCTGTCGGGTCATTATCAGTTAATCTAAGTGCAGAGGAAATCACTTATCTGGAAGAGCCGTATGTTCCGCATCCTGTAGTGGGGGCGGAGTAAATACAATGCGAAAAAGGAACCCATGAATAATCGGGGTTCCTTTGTTTATTGCATAGCAGAAAAAACGATGTTATAATCGGAGGACGACTGTCACCACTATAAACAAGGCGTAATTATCCATTTTACAATTTAATCTTATCATGCAGTCGAAATCTTGTCAAACGTTTTTTTAAATGAATCGAAGGAGAGATGCTCGTGAAATCATTGGTTATTGGGCTACGGGAGTTGGACCAAGCGCAGCTATCGCATGTCGGCGGAAAAGGAATGAATCTGTCCAAATTGTCTACGATTGATGGAATTCACGTCCCTGACGGCTTTATTGTAACAACCGCAGCTTTTCAACAAGCCGTCGAATCTAACGAAACCTACCGTGGTTTATTAGATCAGCTGATGCAGCTTCAAACTGAGGATCTTAAACAACTCGGCGAAATCAGTCGTCAGATTCGTCAGATCCTGATGGAAGTCGCGATTCCTCCAGAACTAGCAGAAGCGGTGTATCGCCATCTCTCCCGGTTTGATGAAGCTCAGGCTTATGCCGTACGTTCCAGTGCAACGGCTGAAGATTTGCCGCAGGCTTCTTTCGCCGGTCAACAAGACAGTTATTTGAATGTTATAGGTTATGAGTCCGTCCTGGAGCATTTACGCAAATGTTGGGCTTCCCTCTACACGGATCGCGCAGTGATGTACCGGCTGCGGAATGGATTTCATCACGGTCACATTTCCATATCCGTGATCATTCAAAAGATGGTGTTCCCGCAAGCCTCCGGGATTTTATTTACGGCGGATCCGGTTAATTCCAACCGAAAGGTACTCACCATCGATGCCGGCTTCGGATTGGGAGAGGCCTTGGTTTCCGGCCTGGTGTCTGCAGATGGTTATAAAGTAAAGGAAGGAAAGATCATCGAGAAGCGGATCGCAGCAAAAACCTTGGCGGTTTATGGCCGAAAGGATGGCGGTACAGAGACGAAATCCATTGATCCCGATCAGCAAGAGGCTCAGGTCCTCACGGAGGAGCAAATCTTACGCCTAGATCGGATTGGTAGACGGATCGAAGCCTTCTTTGGCCAGCCTCAAGACATCGAATGGTGTTTGTCGGAGGATACGTTTTATATCGTCCAGAGCCGTCCGATCACGACGCTATTCCCGATCCCCGAACAATCGGATCAGGGGAATCACGTCTATATTTCTGTCGGACATCAGCAGATGATGACCGACCCCATGAAGCCGTTGGGTCTGTCATTCTATTTACTAACGACTCCGGCACCGATGCGTACAGCAGGCGGTAGGCTGTTTGTCGATGTGGCGCCTATGCTTGCTTCGCCGGACAGCAGGCAAATGCTACTCGACACCATTGGAGATTCAGAACCGCTGATGAAGGATGCGTTAATGACCGTAGTTGAACGAGGCGACTTCATTCCATCGATCCCTCCTGATCAGGATGGATCGAACTCCGGAAAGAGAACGCCCCTGCCGGGGACGGATGATCGGTTCGGGATCGACGAGACCGATCCAAGCCTCGTATCGAATTTGATCAAACGGAGCCAAGCGTCGATTGAAGTGTTAAAACAAAACATCCGTGAGAAGTCGGGAATGGAAATGATGAATTTCATCCAGGAAGACCTCGCGGAATTAAAGAAAATTTTGTTTGATCCGCAAAGCTCGGCGGTGATTATGGCCAGTATGAATGCATCCAAATGGATGAACGACAAAATGAATGAGTGGCTAGGAGAAAAAAACGCTGCAGATTATATCTCGCAATCCGTGCCAGGCAATATTACTTCGGAAATGGGCCTTGCGCTTATGGATGTCGCTGACGCAATTCGTCCCTATCCGGAGATCATCGCTTATTTGGAGCAAGCAGAAGACGACGCTCGTTTCTTGGATGAACTCTTAAGGTTCGAGGGAGGGGCGGATGTACGTGAGGCTTTCCACGATTTTCTTAGCAAATATGGGATGCGATGCCCTGGAGAGATCGATATGACGAGAACGCGTTGGATCGAATGCCCGAACATGCTGGTGCCGGTGATTCTGGGCAACATCAGAAATTTCGAACCTCATGCCAACCGGCGGAAATTTGAGCAGGGACGTCAAGTCGCTTTGAACAAAGAACAAGAGCTTTTGGAACGTCTGAGACAATTGCCGGATGGAGAACAGAAAGCCATCGAAACCAAACGAATGATCGACCTCATCCGGAATTTCTCGGGTTATCGGGAGTATCCGAAATACGGCATGATCTATCGCTACTTTATATATAAGCAAGCCTTGTTGAAAGAAGGCGAACGACTTGCGCAAGCGGGGGTCATTTCAGACCCGGAAGACATCTACTACCTCTCGTTCGAAGAACTTCGAGAGACCGTACGGACGAACCGATTGGATGAACAGATGGTCTCCAAACGAAAAGAAGATTACAAACTCTATGATAAACTCATTCCCCCTCGTGTAATGACGTCAGATGGCGAAATCATTCGGGGAAAGTATCAAAGAGAGAATCTCCCCGCCGACGCGATTGTTGGCCTTGCGGTTTCTTCGGGCGTGGTCGAGGGACGCGCACGCATCATCACGAAAATGGAAGATGCCGTGCTGGAAGAGGGGGATATCCTAGTCACCCCATTTACCGATCCTAGCTGGACGCCCCTGTTTGTATCGCTTCGAGGATTAGTCACCGAGGTAGGCGGCCTGATGACCCATGGCTCCGTGATTGCGAGAGAATATGGCCTTCCTGCCGTCGTCGGCGTGGAAAATGCGACACGGCGGATTAAAGACGGGCAACGCATTCGCGTGAATGGCACGGAGGGGTATATAGAGTTGATCTGATCGCCCGATTGCTGAAGGAAAAGCCCATCCTGGCGTGCATATCCAAGAAGGTTGCTAAACAATACCATAAGTCAGTAACTAAGGACAAAAATAACATTATCCTATTTTATTACATGATAATGTTATTTTTGTCTCCATATTTTCTACATAATTCGTCATTTATTTTCCGGTTTGAATCAAGGTTCATTGACTACACAAAAGAGATAGGGATAATATGGAAGCAGTTTTTAATAAATTGCGGGAGGTAGTTTAATGAAAAGAAAAATGAAGGTCTCTTTCGCTCTATTGCTCCCAGTCCTCATGTTGGTATTCGCCTCATTACCTGCATTCGCTTCAGACGTTCCTGCGGACAAGTACGCTTATTCTTTGTCCGGAGAAGTAGGGACGCAGTCAACCCGAATTGAACTTGAAGAGTTTGATGATAACCAAAATTTCAGAAATATTCTTGCGGAGAAAAACTACAAAATCGTTCTCGTCAAGGATGGAGCTGAAATCAAATTCACCCCCAAGGAGAAAATGCCCGCTGTAGTAAGTTATTATACGGTGGATGGTGCTTATGGCGGCGCTCTGTTCTGGACGATTGACGGTTCAGAGGAAGCTGTGAATGAAATTGGCGCCAACCAAACCGCAAGTACCACCCTACATAAAAATTATGGCGGCTTTACGGGTGGTCTTTATTTTGTGCTTGAAATCGGGAAGGGTGATCAAAGCACGAAAATCATTTACTGGGTTTCCGATGGTTCGGCACCCGAAACGACGAAAACGGAACAACCGAGCTCGACTTCTTCTTCCGATACAACTTCCGGATCGAATCAGCCGTCAGAGAAACCCGCCGCTAAACCTGTGCAAACGGCGGTAGTAACCGCAACGGCTTCCGTTTCTAAGGTTTTAGTTGACGGAAAACAGGTGCCGTTTGAAGCCTACAATATTAACAACAACACGTATTTTAAACTGCGTGATATTGCGAAGGCTGTGGACGGAACCGACAAGACCTTTGAAGTTGGCTGGAACAGCGAGCATAATGCCATTAACCTGATTTCTGGCGAAGCGTATACTGCTCAAGGCGGGGAGCTTGCGGTATCTGCCCATCCACAAGCGAAGAAGGCGACCTTATCTACTTCAAAAGTGTACCTTGACGATGAGGAAGTTAAGCTTACCGCTTACACCATTGGAGGAAACAACTACTTTAAGCTTCGCGATATTGCAGAAGCGCTGGGCATCTCAATCACTTTCGATTCCAAAACCAATACGATCGGCATCGTTACCAATGAATAATTAGTGAAGTAACTTTGTAACTATCGGAGGACACCGCCAAGCAACAGAAAAGAGCACTGCCGTTGATCCGGTAGTGCTCTTTTTGTTTTTAGTTGTTTCAGACGTTGCTTAGATGAAGTTAATTAAAGGGAGCTAAACACCATATTGCGCAGCTTGCGGGTGATCGGTAAGGTGCCAGCGTCTTTCTTCTGAACCATAAATAAGAACGTCAAGCGATCTTGAGGACTGTTACAGAAGTACGCCCCAAGCCAACCGTCCCATCCATATTCGCCTTGACTGCCAATGACCCCGGCTTGTCCGGCATCGGTGAGGATACGCATCTGTTTGCCGTAACTATGTCCGCATAGGGTATGCCACGAATCGAAGCTCTTTTGCTGGGCATCGGACAAAGAAGCCAATGTCAGATATTGAACGGTTCTTGGCCGCAGAAGTTGTATGCCATACAGGCTACCTTCGTTCAGAAGCATTGTGGTAAATTTTGCAGCATCTTCGATGGTGGAGGCAAGTCCCGCGCCACCCGATTCGAAGGCGGGCTTGCGATCCATTTCATGGATGATGCCAAGATGGTTATCCTTATAGAGCTTTAACCCGCCTTCACCGTTATCCTGATAGGTATGAACCAGGCGGTTTCTGCTCTCTTCAGGCAGCCAGAAGCCCGTGTCATTCATCTCGAGGGGTTCAAAGATTTCCTTCTTCAAAAAATCTCCGTAACGCATGCCGCTCACTGCTTCCACGATTGCACCAAGCACATCAGCCGACGTCCCGTAAGCCCAAGATGATCCGGGCTCGAAGGCAAGGGGCCCCTGGCCCAGGCGATTCGCGAATTCCGTCGTACTCATGGGATCTTGTCCAAACAACCGGATTTCGAGCTCTTGAAACAAAGCCTGCGTGTGCTGACCGGTTTGGTTGGGGCCATCATAGATCAGTCCTGAGGTCATGTTCAGCAGATCATGAAGGTTGACTTCCCGGGTGGCAGGGATCAGTTCATCATTTTTCTCAACTCGTTGATTCTTAAAACCGGGAAGATAAGCGCTCACAGGATCAAATAGATCGATCTTTCCTCCTTCGAGAAGGATCATGATCGCGGTCGCGGTAATCGGTTTTGTCATCGAATATAACCGAAATATCGAATCTCTTGAAATAGGCCGCTTCGCTTCGAGATCCGCGTAACCGTCTTCATGATATAACACTTCTTTTCCGTCCTTGATGATCATGAAGTTGGCTCCGGCAATTTCATGGTGGTCGAGGCTTGCTTTGAGAGTTGCTTTTAACTGGCTAATCGTATTGGAATCCAGCATGTCTGTTCTATCTCCCTATTGAATGGATTAATATAGGGTCTATGTTATTCGCGCAGGCTGAAAAAATCAACTACGGCAAATAGAGATCGCTCTGATCTGAATGAAGATTTAATGAATAAGTCATAAATGGTTGATTTCTCTAGTAAATTCCTTTATCAAGGAAATAGAGGGATTCATTCTGTCACACGCAGCCCCAACCATTTTAATTAAAGGAGAGGTGCTTATGGACGCAAAGGCCATGACGAATGCCGGGAAATGTCCCGTATTTCATGGAAGTGCTACCAGTCCCAGAACTAGCGGTACGACGAATAAAGACTGGTGGCCCAATCAGTTGAACTTGAATATTCTTCATCAACATGACCGCAAATCGAACCCAATGGGAGAGGACTTCGATTATGCCGAGGAATTTCAAAAGCTGGACTACTTTGCACTTAAGCAGGATCTCCGTGATCTAATGACAAACGCACAGGATTGGTGGCCTGCCGATTATGGACATTATGGGCCATTGTTTATACGAATGGCATGGCACTCTGCAGGGACTTACCGTACGGGCGACGGCCGAGGGGGGGCTGGCACCGGAACGCAACGGTTCGCCCCCCTGAACAGCTGGCCGGACAACGTGAATCTGGATAAAGCCCGCCGTTTGTTGTGGCCGATTAAACAAAAGTACGGAAATCAAATCTCCTGGGCGGATTTGCTCATTCTGACAGGGAATGTTGCGATTGAATCGATGGGCGGCAAGACGTTTGGTTTCGGCGGCGGCCGAGCGGATGTTTGGCAACCGGAAGAAGACATTTACTGGGGTGCGGAAAAGGAATGGCTTGGCGATAACCGTTACACGGGCGAGCGTGAATTAGAAAATCCGCTTGCCGCTGTACAGATGGGTCTCATTTATGTCAATCCGGAAGGTCCAAATGGAAATCCGGATCCGCTTGCCAGCGCTCGCGATATCCGTGAGACCTTCAAACGGATGGGAATGAATGATGAAGAAACCGTCGCATTGGTCGCCGGTGGCCATACGTTTGGCAAGGCTCACGGTGCAGGTGACGCCGCGCTCGTTGGCCCGGATCCGGAAGCAGCTCCGATTGAGGCTCAAGGTTTGGGCTGGAGCAGTACACATGGCACCGGCAAAGGCCGCGACACAATCGGCAGTGGGATTGAAGGCGCCTGGACCGCAAATCCAACACAGTGGGATAACGGTTTCTTTGAGCTCTTGTTCGGTTACGAATGGGAGTTGACGAAGAGTCCAGCCGGCGCTCACCAATGGGCTCCCGTAAATCCTGCTGCGGAGCATCTGGCACCGGATGCAGAGGATTCGTCAATCCGCGTTCCGACGATGATGACCACCGCGGACATGGCCTTGCGTATCGATCCGGAATACGAGAAAATTTCGCGCCGTTTTTATGAGAATCCGGATGAATTTGCTGAAGTGTTTGCGCGTGCTTGGTTCAAGCTCACGCATCGCGACATGGGTCCTCGCGCAAGATACTTAGGGCCTGAGGTTCCTGCTGAAGAGCTTATCTGGCAAGATCCCGTGCCCTCTGTAGATGATGATCTAACCGAAGCAGAAATCGCCGATCTCAAAACGAAAATCCTCGATTCGGGACTTACGATCGGCGAACTGGTCACGACGGCGTGGGCTTCCGCCAGCACTTACCGCGGCTCCGATCATCGGGGCGGCGCGAATGGCGCCCGTATTCGTCTGGCTCCACAGAAGGATTGGGAAGTGAACCAGCCCGAACAATTGACCAAAGTGTTATCCATTCTGGAAGGGATTCAGTTTGATTTCGGGAAGAATGTGAGCCTGGCCGATCTAATCGTATTGGGAGGCAGCGCTGCCGTTGAACAGGCCGCACGGGATGCCGGCTATGATGTCACGGTTCCATTTACTCCCGGACGCGGCGATGCCACGCAGGAGCAGACGGATGTAGAAAGCTTCGCCGTACTCGAGCCGGTTGCCGACGGTTTCCGTAATTACCAGAAACAACAATTTAGCGTCAGCCCGGAAGAACTCTTGCTGGACAAAGCCCAATTGTTGAATCTTTCTGCCCCGGAATTAACGGTTCTGATAGGAGGGATGCGTGTTCTGGGCACCAATTTCGGTGGTACGAAACACGGTGTATTCACCGATCGCATCGGTGTCCTTACCCATGATTTCTTCGTGAATTTGCTGGACATGAACAAGGCGTGGGAGCCCGTGGAAGACGGCCTATATCACTTGCGTGACCGCCGTTCCGGGGAAGTTGTGTTTACGGCCACCCGAGTGGATCTCGTGCTTGGCTCCAACTCCGTTCTGCGTGCGCTTGCCGAAGTATATGCTCAGGACGATAACCAGGAGAAATTCGTGCGTGATTTTGTCGCCGCATGGGTCAAGGTCATGAATGCGGATCGGTTTGACTTGAAGCACCTCTAGCTATTTACTTTCCGAAAAACAGGTGTATAATACCGATAAACTATAACTTTCATCGAAAACAAGAAGGAGCACAACGCCAAGTTGTGCTCCTTTATTTTTTTCACAATTCCAATTTGGGAGGTTGTTCAGAGTGCTCCAAGAACTAGGGTTTAGTCCAAACGATCGGGTGATTATCATCAACGCCGATGATTTAGGGGTGACGCGGTCTACGAATCAAGCCATTCTACAGATGTTTCAAAGTCATGCCATAACATCCACTTCCCTCATGGTTCCGGCAGATGCTGCTTACGAAGCTGCACAGCAATGTTCGAGGATTCATACACTGAGCGTCGGAATCCATATTACTTTAACCAGTCACAAAAGTCGCCGCTATAAACCCATCACGACTCAAGAAAAAGTGTTAAGTTTAACCGATGAACAGGGGTACTTTTATGATGAGGCATCTGATTTTGAGAAATTTGCAGACCCCGCCGAGGTGAAAATTGAAGTTGAGGCGCAAATTCAAAGGGCCATATCTTTAGGAATCGACCCCACCCATTTAGATAGCCATGCGGGGAGTGTATTAGGCCTTTATCACAATCGCGATTTTTTAGAAGTGATTTTGGAATTGTGTGTAAAGTACGCACTTCCATTTTGTTTGCCGATCCGGATTCTGGAGCACCCCAATTTTAGTTCGGAACAAAAACATCTATTTAGTCAAAGGATCCGTTTAGCTAATCAACTTGGTATCCTCTGTATCGACGATCTTGCTGGACTTGACTATCATTTTTCGAGTGACGGGGGCTATGAAGGGGCTAAGCGAGATTTAATTAATCAAATGAATGATCTGAAACCTGGGATTACACAATTCACTACACATCCGGCATTTATCTCGGATGAATTGAAAGAACTGACTCCGTATGATGAGAATCGTGAGATGGAGGTTCAGCTTTACAATGATCCAGATGTAAAGGATCAAATGAAGCGGCAGAACCTTAAATTAATCTCTTGGAAAACCATTCGTGATTTGCAGCGGAAAGGGGATTCATGATCGCCAAGTCATATCCGAAATAAGCCGTCGCGCAACAAACCATACCCAAAAGCGTCTAATTAACTAGAAAAACAACTAGAGAGGTAGTCAGATGAAGATGAAAGTAATGACGATTTTGGGTGTTGTTCTCGGTTCCATGCTCATTTCGGCAGGAAGCGCGGCTGCGGCAGAACGGTTTACCGATCTCCAGTCTGTGAAGTGGGCGTCAGACAGCATTAATTATATGGCGGAAAGAGGAACCGTTGCTGGATATGGCAAGGGGAAGTTTGCTCCTGAGAAGCAAGTCACAAGAGCGCAAGCCGTGACTTTCCTGGTACGGGAGCTCTACCCTGAACAGTTACAATCCGGTGCGGCAAGCGCGAGCTATACCGATGTGGCGACAACCCATCCCTTTTATCGTGAAATTTCCATTGCTGAGAAAAAGGGGCTGACGGGCGGGTTTCCCGACGGTACCTTCCATCCCGAAATGGCGATGAGCCGTGCAGAGACGGCTGCGTTTCTTACACGCGCGTATTCTCTTGCCGCTGGCAAGCAATCCGTTAGCTTGAGAGATGTAAATCAACATTGGGCGGCGGCGCCTATTCTCGTGATGAGCTCCAACGGGCTCATCGGCGGATATACGGATGGCACTTACAGACCAGATCGATCTGTTACACGGGCGGAGTTTTCTGTATTTCTGGCAAGGGTGATTCGATTTGAACGCGAAACTGCCATACAGGCGAAGGATTGGGATAAGCTGATCTCCTATATGACCGTCAGCGAGCAAATCGGCCAAATGCTGATGCCTGACATTAGACAATGGAATGGCCAAGTCACCACCACCGTTAATGAAGGATTGAAACGCAGCATTCATGATCAGGAGGTGGGTGGGCTTATTCTTTTTGACAAAAATATTGTCGACGCCCGTCAGGTCGTAAAACTGACTCATGATCTGCAAAACGAAGCGGGTGACATTCCTCTCTTTCTCGGTATTGACCAAGAAGGAGGCGTAATTAAGCGAATTCCTGGAGGAACGAATCTGCCGGGTCAAATGGCGCTTGGCGCAACCGGAGACGCGGCGTTGGCCGAAGCGGCCGGGAAGCTCACAGGCGAAGAGTTGAAGACGCTTGGGCTGCAAGTCAATTTTGCCCCGGTGCTTGACGTTAACAGCAATCCGGATAATCCGATCATCGGGATCCGTTCCTTTGGCTCAGATGCGGACCTGGTATCTCGGCTTGGACTTGCCACAATAAAGGGGCTGCGACAATCCGGGGTTATCGCGGCTGTGAAGCATTTTCCGGGGCATGGGGATACGACGGTAGACTCCCATCTGGGAATGCCGGTGTTGACGCATAGTCGTAATCGGCTCGATGAGGTGGAATTGAAGCCATTTTGGGCGGCGATCGAGGGTGGGGTGGAGATGGTCATGACCGCTCACATCGCTTTCCCAGCAGTCGATAATGAACACGTGACTTCACTCAAGGACGGGAGCCGTGTGCCGATTCCCGCGACTTTATCGAAGAAGGTGCTAACCGGACTTCTCCGGGAGGAACTAGGATATCAGGGGGTCATCATTTCGGATGCCTTCACGATGAATGCAATTGCGGAGCATTTTGGAGAGAACCAAGCGGTGGAACGAGCCGTCAACGCCGGTGTCGATATCATCTTGATGCCGCAGGATCCGGTGGCTACCCATCAAACGTTGGTTCAAGCGGTAAAGAGGGGGACGATTCCGTCTGAAACCATCCATAAATCGGTTAAGCGCATCCTGGAATTGAAATCGAAATATGGTTTGTTTGACCAGGAAAACAACCTTGCTCAGAAGTTAACTGCATTAACTAATGTCATCAGTTCCGAAAAGCATCGAGCCGTGGAGCGGGAAATTGCTGAACGGTCAGTCACCTTGTTGGCCAGTCGTGACGGAGCCCATCCGGATTTCATACAACTAGACGACCGGGTCGTCATTGCTGCTGCTGATCAGGAGCAGGCAGAACAACTTCAGCGACAACTAACGAGTGTTGCAAGCAACCCATCGTTAAAGCCGGAAATTACCGTGATCGGTCAAGGCAAAACATCGGATGCGCTTCAGGCGATGGAGCAAGCGGATTATGTCATTTTGGCCTCCTACCAGTTCCGTAACGTGGCCAGTCAATTCGGTTGGGCCGAGATCCAAACGATCATCGATACGCTGAATAAGCGAAATAAGCGGTACGCGCTATTATCGCTCGGCAATCCGTACGAAACGATCTATGTGCAGAACGTGCGCTCGGGCCTTGCCGTTTATGGGAAGCAGGAGCCGAATACCAACGCAGGGATTAAGGTGTTGCTTGGCCAATCGGAAGTCGGTGGCGTGTTGCCAGTTACAACGAAGTAATGGATACTTACGGATTTTTCACAAAATAATTTGTGGCCTCGTCAATATCAGTTGACGAGGTTTTTGTCTCTTTAGTAGACTTCTGATAAGTGTAATATTCGTGCAGTGCATGCACTTTAGTCAAGGTGAGGGGATGATATAACATGATCCATCAGCGTGAATGTCCAATTGAGACACTTATTCATGTTTTAGCTGGCAAATGGAAGCCCATGATTTTGTGGAATTTGATTGATTCCACAAAGCGGTTTAACGATTTAGAGAAGCTTATACCTGATGTGTCTCAAAAAATGTTATCACAACATCTCCGAGATTTGGAAGGCGAAGGCATAGTTGATAGAACGGTCTATCCTACTGTCCCTCCGAAAGTAGAATATTCCCTAAGTGAATACGGGAAAACATTGATTCCTGTCGCTGAAGTGATGTGCGCTTGGGGAGAACAACATAATCAACGGAAGTACACTGAATCAGTGTCTTAAAGCGGATCCATTGGTCATAAATTCAGGTTCCTGTTCTCCCGGCCTTCCTTTTTGCCATGCTTACTTTTAAGTAAGTACCCCACTAAATAGTGGGTTCTTACCCTAAATTTGAAGCGATGCTATGCTAAAGTTAACTCGAATTTAGGATCATGAAATGGAGGAAGGGACTATGAAAATTTTAGTTTTTGGAGCGACTGGGAATACAGGAAAAAGGGTTTTGGCTCAAGGGATACGAATGGGGTATGAAATGACCGCATTTGTGCGAAATGCTGAAAAGCTCTACGAACAATTAGGTGAGATTTCATCACAGCAAGTTAAGGTGATCGCGGACGATATTCTTGACCCTGCCATAGTTAGAGAAGCGCTCAAGCATCAAGACGCCGCTATAGTTGCAGCTGGTCATGCGGGTCAGGGAGAAGAGTTCGTTCGTATGATTGATAATATTATAAGCCAATGTGAATTCCAACCCACATTCTCTGGGCGGGTATGGATCATGGGAGGTGCCGGACTGCTGGATATTCCTTACACCGATCTGATCGGCAACAATTTGCCTGGCTTCCCGCCTGAGTATAAAAATCATAACCGGAATTTCGATCGGCTACAGCAAACAAAGCTCGATTGGTCCATTATGTGTCCGGGCACAATGATGGATTCGATAGATCATCTCAATCTGGTTCATCTGCATGTAACAACCGAAACTTTGCCAATCCCGATTCCGGAGACAATCAAGGAATTTTCCGAAGCAGAAATAGCCGGTCACTTGTTCAGCCGGCTACAAGAATTGTCTGTTGCTTATGACGATGTAGCGAAATGTATGCTGGACCATCTGAAACTTGGAGGTCTGTTTAAAGGCAAAAGAGTAGGTCTTGCCTTCAGAAGCGATTTTTCGGAGTAATGAATTCCTCGCCGTTCAATTGGCATGACTGAATAATGAATAGAATGACGGAAGAGTCGCTCATAACGAGCGGCTTTTTTTGATTCGGAGGGATTACAAGTGTGTGTTAATCTATTAAATAGAGAACACCATTAAAGCGGGGGATGTTGCTTGAGAAGAAATGTTCTATATATTGAAGATAATGAGAAAATAGGCAGTTGGGTTAAAGAAGAATTGGAGCAGCGAGGATTCTCAGTTCAGTGGTTGCTTTCTGGTGAGGGTGCCGATAAAGAAGTTAACCAGCAGGACGTCGTTATTTTGGACATTATGTTACCGGGGTTAGATGGATTTACGGTGGGAAAACGATTGAAGAAGGCAGCTCCTGCTGTTCCTATTTTGCTGTTATCTGCTCGAACCTCGATCGAGGACAAGGTGGATGGATTACAATTTGCCGATGACTATTTAACGAAACCGTTCCATACGGAAGAATTGGTTGCTAGACTAGAAGTGCTAATCCGTCGAACGGGTGGAACACCTACCGAACGTATCTCACTGGGGAATCAGATTGAAGTGTATCCAGAAGGCCAAATGGTCTATGACAAACGCACGGGAGAAGAAATTATTTTGACAGGGAAACAACATCAAATCTTAATGTACTTCTTGCGGCATCCTAATCAAGTTATACCCAAAGAGCAAATCTATGAAGCCATTTGGCAAGAATCCTATATTACGGGTGACAAAACAATTCAGGTGCATATCCATCGACTACGTCAAAAACTGGAACGTGACCCGGATTCTCCGGAGATTATTGAGACGCTAAAGGGAATTGGCTATCGGGTGAAACTATGAAGCAGACAGGATCCTTATTTCGTCGTTTTCTAAAAATCCATTTTCTGTTCATCTTTTTACCTCCGATGATTCTCATTTTCTTCAGTGCCTTTTTTGGGGGTTCTGGTATCCCTAAAAAAGAAATGAATCCATTAAATCTGTTTTATATTACCGTACTTTTGTTTGGTTTGATTATTGTCGCGTTTGTGATCTTATCGTGGTTGTTCTTCTTGAAACTTCAGAGACGTCTCTCTCACTTGCAAGAAGTCATGTCAATGACAGCTAGAGACAGCGCATTCCCTAAACCCGTATCTGTTCAATCGGATCGTATGGATGAGATCGACCAGTTAGGAAGTTCTTTTAATTGGATGATGCAGCAGCTTGAGGACAGTCGCAAGCGAGCCTATGAAGAGGAATTATTACGACATCGACTTATTGCGAATTTATCACACGACTTACGAACACCACTTACGATTTTGAGAGGACATGTCACCCGATTAAATCATGAGTCCGTTAGTCTAGAAGGGCAACTCTCTTTAACAGAGATGGACCATACGATTACTAGAGTCGGAGTGCTAATGGATGATTTACTGTCCTACACTTTGCTTACATCAGGGAAATATCCATTTGAGCCCGCGTCAACGGATATTGGACGTTTAGTCAGAGCTTCTGTTGCTGCGTGGTATCCTGTTTTTGAGGAGAAAGAAATTCAACTGGATGTTGATTTGCCGGCAGACGAAACTTTTTATTGGGAAGTAGATCCGAAATGGATGACACGGGTGCTGGATAATTTATTTCAGAATATTATTCGCCATGCGGCTGAAGGGAAATATGCAAACATTGTGGTTGATGCAGCAAAAGAACAGATCCTCGTTGCAGACCGTGGTCCCGGTATGGACAACTCTTCCTATGAACGTGGGGTAGGGATGGGGTTATCGACTTGTGATTATATGTTAAATAAGATGATGCTGAAAGCGAATATTACATCCAATGACAAGGGAACAAGAGTAGCAATTGGTCGAGCTTAACCTAAAGGTAACCCAGAAGTAAACCACAGAATCGCCGGGATGTAACTTTGCTTCTATATAATTGGACCATAACAGAAAGGGAGTGTTATGGTTGCTTGAAATTAGGAACTTGGTTAAGCGTCGCGGAGCTCAAGAAATCTTATCTGGAATCAGCTTTAAGGCGAGACCAGGTAGAGTCACTGGTTTTTTAGGTCCAAATGGGGCAGGGAAGAGTTCGACTCTTCGCATATTGCTTGGGTTAGATCGTGCGACTTCTGGGACCGCACTCATTAATGGAAAGCCATTCGCACAATTGCATCATCCATTAGCAACAGTGGGCGCCGCTCTGGATGGGTCTGGAGCGCATCGTAGCCGAACAGGACGAGCACACTTGCGTTGGATGGCTTGTGCCGCAGGATTGCCTCGCTCACGTGTCGAGGAAGTTTTGGAAATCGTAGGTCTTACAAAAGCAGCGGGTCAAAGAGTAGGGAAGTATTCTCTGGGAATGGGGAAAAGACTCGGAATGGCAGCCGCGTTATTGGGTGATCCAGAGATATTGATTTTGGATGAACCCGTGAACGGGCTTGATCCGGAAGGAATACGCTGGATTCGGACGTTTCTGCGTGAACGTGCTGAGTCTGGAAACACCGTATTATTATCCAGTCACCTCATAGGAGAGCTTGCAGAGACGGTTGACGATGTGGTCATCATGAAGCATGGAAAAATTGTTGCCTCTGGAACACTGGAGGAAGTAACAGGGTATCATTCCTCGCTGGAGGAAGCCTATTTTGCCCTAACAGCTGACAAAGCAGGTGGAGTGGGATGAGAGCCTTTAATGCCGAACTATATAAATTGTTCTCTCTGCCGGGGATTTGGCTGTCCTTACTTATTGGGGCATTCGCTCCAGCGCTCATAGCGGCCTTAGACAGTATGGCACAGAGAGCGGAAATCATTGCTGGAATTAGCACACGACTATCGGAAGTTGGCTATATTGGATTCGCACTTGGGGTGCAAGGTGTCATTATTCTCGGTGTGCTTGCTGTCAGCAGCGAGTATTCGATAGAGAGCAGTGAATCGGGTGGAGGACAACAGATTACAACAAGCTTAACGGTTGTCTCATCAAGGCTTCATTTATTACTGGCAAAAGCAGGCGCTGTGATCGTGGTCAGCATACTGCTATGTATTCTGGCTATAATGACAACGATATCAGCCACGTATCTTGTTCTTGGTGAATATACTCCTGCATTTGAATGGTCCAAGCTGTTCGGTGTAGTTTGTTACTGGGTATTTACTGCTCTTTTAGCGTTTGGGATTACGGTTCTTACCAAGAATGGCACGATTCCGCTTGCGGTCCTTATTATTAATACATCGTTTGTGTCCTTTAGTTTCCTGCTGTCCAAGGTCACAAAGCTGGCATTATACTTACCAGACCGAGTTGGAATTGAAATGTTTATGTTTACGGGCGATCGATTTCTTTCCCCGTTCATGGGCGGGTTAGCTATGTTTGCCTGGGTGGTTGTCCTTTTCATTACTGCAACCATTGTGTTTAATAGGAGGGACGTTGCTGCATGAGTGTCTCTTCTATTAAACGGTTCACACGAACCCTACGTGCTGAAATGGATAAATTAATAACGCTACCATCGGTATGGATTACTCTTATATGTACATTCATTCTTAATCTAGGAGTTGTTGCAGCTTTTACTTCGGTTGGTCTAAAAGGGGAAGCAGGGACGCAGGGGATATTGATCATTGGGCTTTCATCTATGGGCTATCTTCAAGCTGGATTCATTATCATTGGGATCCTAACAACTTGTTCAGAGTACACCGGTGGACAGATTCGAACTACATTAACTGCGATACCTTGGCGTAGCCTACAATTAACCACCAAGCATTTAGCATTGGCCATGGTGACTATTCCCGCGGCGTTTATTATCGTTGTTTTAGGTATGCTATATCCTTGGATAAGAATAAGAGACACAGCAGTAGGGGGTGATATAACCCCCCTGACTAAGGCGTTAATAGGAGCGACAGGCTACCTAACCTTAACCACACTACTCAGTGCAGCTATAGGTGCTATAATCAGACGAACCACTCCAACTTTAGTGATCCTGCTTGGTTATTATTTCATTGTCAGTCCATTGATGAAAGGCTTATTGCGTAGCTTTATTACTTACTTGCCGGATGCGGCGGGGCAATCTATGTATAGACCGTCTTCCACGGATGAATTAAATGCTCTAACACCTGTGCAGGGGACAGGAATATTGATGTTGTGGGCACTGATCTTGATTGCTGTAGCTGTTGTATTTTACCGTAAGAGAGATGCCTAAGTCACGCTTATTTGACTAAACGCCTGAAAACATAAACTGCATTTTCATCTGAAGGAGGTAAGATCAAGGAAGAGGTGCTAATGAAATTTCTAGTGGAACACCAATTAATTGTATAGAACCATTCCATGAGGATGGTTCGCTCAAGGACGACTTGGAACTGCGGAGCTCTGATTTAACCGATTTAGGAAATGAATTCTTCAAAGAGGTTTTTCCCAAATGGTCTGCTACTGTTCTTTTAAAGGGATTGAACAAGCTGCTCGCTAACAGAGAACGATGATAGTTGATTGAAATTTGTCAGAGGACAAGAACATAGTCCCATAACGTTTCAGAAGTAAAAGTATTGTGGCCATAGGCGCAGCTCCCATGGAGCTAAAAATTCCCGGAAGCCAGTTGACAAAGGTTACGAATTCGCATGATGTACTGTCTGGAGAAGCTATGGTTTCCGGAGATGTCGTTACTGTCGGAGGAGGAATTGCTGTCGATGGAGGTTTATCCTTATATGTATTACTTGTTCCAAGTAGAAATTTGACATTATCTTGGTTTCCCTTTTGGGAGATGTCGGGATAATGTTTTTTCTATTGCATGCCCATTATACATTCCAAGAGTTATGCTGTTCAATTTCTTCCCAAAAGGACATCTCCTTCCCCTTGGTACGATTCGCCCTTTAAGATTTTCCTATAATCTAAATACATAGAAGAGCAGTGGTGAATTTAAGGGAGTTACGGGAATACTCATTTCTCTTCTAAGGGGTCAAACGCCAATAATGAATGGTCAGCTAAAGAAAAGATGAGCTCTGCCAGTTCTAAACTGGAGACTATAAATCCTTCTTGTATCCATTCTTGTATGATCGCTAAGCTTCCATTGACCAAGTAAGAATAGGTATAACGTTTCAACCTGTCGGGTACGTTGAGTTGAAGCTGACTATCGATATTCTTGAGTATTTCATTAAGAAGGCGTTTGGGAAATAACTAAGCTTTTTGGGGCAGTAAGAAAAATTGGGAGTCGATTCCGGGAAAACTATCCGAGATGAAGAAATTCACTTATTGGAACAAAGTCATAAAGCTCGATCATGGCTATGATGAGAATAAGCCGGCTTCACAATTAAATATTGAAGATATGAAGGGGCTGCAACATTCCGCGGCGGTGAATGCTTATCTACAGAGATGGCGACGGGGGATTGGGCAGAAAAACTTGAATTCAAATGTGCATTCGGACATACGTTTAGCGCCAGTCCCAAACTGGTTCTTGAGGGAGGACATTTCTGCCCTCAATGTGAACGTGAAAGCTGGAATTACAAAGAACGCGCTAAACGTGAACCGTTTTTCGCCCAAGTGTGGAGCCCTATTCAAAGCAAGGATGATGGACGAGAATATAAAAAAGTTGTATCTGAATTAGATGTTGCAGATCATTCCTAACTTAACAAAACGATGATGAAACGTAATTTACGTGAAAACAAAAAAGAAATGACAGCGCAAATTTTAGCAGAAAAGGCTTTGAGTTAGCTTTGGAAAAAGGGATGGATACGTCATTGAGGATGTGGTAAGAGCTTGGAAAGCGCATTAATGTAGGCCGCAGCAGATAATTTCCAGCCGAAATTCAATGAAACCTCTCGGTAAAATGTGATTTTCTCCCGAATGCTTGCCTATTCGCAGGATCTATCTAATGGATAACATTGCTATCTGGATAGTAGAAGAGGGATGTACCGTCAAATTCGTCAACCGAAGCGCATGCGTGAACAGAAGGGGCGAGTTTTCGCTCCTTTTTGTACTGCTCTGCTGCACGCTGCATCACGTACCTCCGGAGGCTTTCACTCCCATTTCTCGACGGTTCAATGCCCCTTCATTCCTTCGTTACGCCTATCCGGTTGGTGGAGGCTGGTTATCCTAACGGTACGAGGTCAGTGCCCTTTTGTTCAACGCAATCCGCTACTCCGTGCACTCTTGAAATCCCGCTTATAAGCCAATATTCATGCTAGTTGAGAATCGGTTAAGCAACATGTTTCATAGGGAGATCTCGATCCAGTTCGTAAGCTTCGCCACTCTGTACCATGGCAACCAACAGCGTGCCATTTTTGCCGCAAAGCTTCATGACGGAAGCGCATCGGTTTCATGCTTTTCGTTTTTACATTCACTTCGTGCTGTCGTTTAAACGTTACGTCATTCATAATATGGGCCCTGGTTGCCATGAACTGGGCATGCCGAAGCCTTGGTCGACACGTTTACTGATGGACTTGGACATTTGGCCTTTCCATTTGCCTGAACTTGCTTCAGCCAGGTTGAGGCCGGCATGCTGTAGCAACGCGTTACCATGTGCATAGCTGCTGAGGTCGCCAGTTTCACCGAGAATAACGGGCTATGACCCGTGTTACCCCATCGTAATGGAGGCGCTCGTTTTTGTGCAAAGCGCAAATATAACTCTCTACAGGAATCCTAACGGGCAGAATAATTCAATCGAGGGCATGGAAAACTACCCAGCTTTGCTTGCCACGTTCAGGAGATGGACAGGACAGGAGAGGATTTTACATTGAGAATTGCTCTTGTATAAGTGCATGCTGCAGCATATTACGTCTTAAATACTTGCACTGAAAGTTGGAACAATTATTCAGCTATTTCAATTAAATTTAATTAATTCGGCCCTTATTAATCGTTTTCTCAGCTGATTAGGTGTTTATTTACATATATTACATGGAATGAATGTTCCATAATTGCCTTGACTAACACTAGATCCGAGGGTATTATAAATCCCGTGGAACGATTGTTCCAACGTAATGAGGGAGGCGAAATGCACAAGCAAATTCAATGAATTGGATAACAGTCGAACAAAAGCATATCAAATAAAAGACAATCACAAAGGAGTAACAAAAATGAAAGTATATGACAAGCTGTTTATCGGTGGTCAATGGAAAGCCCCAGTAAATCAAGAAGTGATCGAGATTCGTTCTCCACATGATCAATCTCTAGTTGGTAAAGCGGCACAGGCTTCCCCAGACGATATTGATCTAGCCGTCACTGCAGCTAGAAAAGCATTCGATAACGGTCCGTGGCCGAAAATGACGCCTAGCGAACGACAGGACATTGTCACTCGCTTCAATGAATTGCATGCTGCGCGTGCGGATGAGATTGCTGCTTTAATTACATCTGAGAACGGCACACCTAATTGGTTTACGAACGGTTTGCAACACTCGCTCGCCGAGCAAGCGAATGCTTACATTCGCGCAGCCAAATCGTATGGGTGGGAAGAAACTTTGAACGATGGAAAAGGTCCGATGATTCGTCGTGAGGCGGTTGGCGTTGTCGCAGCGATCATACCTTGGAACGCACCACATCAATCGGCTCTTGCTAAAATGATCCCTGCATTACTGGCGGGCAATACAGTTATCTTAAAGGCATCTCCAGAAACTTCCCTTAACGCCTTGTTGTTAGGCGAGATCTTCGCTGAAGCAGGATTTCCTGAAGGTGTAATTAGTATCGTGCCGGCTGGTCGTGAAACAAGCGAATACCTCGTATCCCATCCTGGAGTAGATAAAATCGCATTTACCGGTTCGACCGGAGCTGGGCGCCGTATAGCATCGATCGCAGGTGAACAGCTAAAACGCGTAAGCTTGGAGCTCGGAGGCAAATCCGCAGCAATCATTTTGGATGACGCGGATTTAGAAGCGGCAGTTCAAGGCTTGAAGTATTCATCTTTCGTTAACAACGGGGAGAGCTGTGTAGCGCATACCCGCATTCTTGTTTCGAAAAAACGTTATGAAGAAGCAGTCGAGCTAATTAAGACAATGACGGAAAGCCTCGTCGTTGGTAACCCTGCCGACCCGGGGACTTTCATCGGACCTATGGTGAGAGCAGACCAACAAAAACGTGTTCAATCTTATATTGAACTGGGTATTCAAGAAGGCGCGCGCCTGGTTACTGGCGGAGCGGATGTTCCTGCAGGATTGGAAGGTGGATTCTACGTCAAACCAACGGTATTCGCGGATGTGAACAACAGCATGCGTATAGCCCAAGAAGAAATTTTTGGACCAGTTCTTGTCGTTATCCCTTACGATGACGAAGCAGATGCCGTACGCATCGCCAACGATTCGCCATTTGGCCTCGGTGGTGGCGTTTGGTCTGGCACACTAGAGCATGGACTCGAAATCGCTCGTCAAATCCGCACAGGCTACTTTATTGTTAATGGAGCAATGGCTTCTTACGAGGGCCCATTCGGCGGATACAAAGCCAGCGGGATCGGACGTGAGTTTGGCGTTGTCGGTCTTGGTGCCTATGTTGAGCATAAAGCAATCAATATCTAATAGTATCTGACAACTTGACCTTATAGTGCCCTTAATTACCAAATTTAAGGTGATTAAGGGCATAAATATGGGCGGTCTCAAGCTTTGTGACACAACGATAATAATATGCCAAAGTATAAAATTCGGAATTTTTATTCCATTATAGTTGCAAACACCTTTAATAATCCTATATAGATGGGCCATTTTATTAAGATTTACCGGAATATATATTCCATTAATCCTTGACCAAGCTAAATCGTAGAGCCATACTAACTATGGAATGAATATTCCAATACACATTGATAAGGAGAATATTCTTATGAATAAAGTTTGGCTGATTACTGGTAGTTCCCGAGGGTTTGGTCGTAGTCTTGCGGAAGCGGTACTCGCTAATGGAGATCGACTTGTCGCAACAGCTCGCAATACAGAACAGCTTGCAGATTTAGCGGACCGTTACGGAGACCAAGTTCGCCTCGTGCAATTGGATGTGAATAATTACGACCAAGCTGAAGCAGCCATTAAGGCCGCATTCGAAACATTCGGAAAACTGGATGTTCTTGTTAATAACGCAGGTTACGGAAATGTTTCCTCCATTGAGGAAACAGCGATGGAAGACTTCCGCGCACAAGTTGAAACAAACTTTTGGGGTGTAGTCAACGTAACAAAAGCCGCGCTGCCTTTGCTCAGAGAGCAGGGTCACGGCCATATCATTCAGTTCTCTTCCATTGGCGGTCGTATCGGCGCTCCAGGCCTTGCACCTTATCAAGCTGCGAAATGGGCGGTAGAGGGCTTCTCTGAAGTGCTTGTGAAAGAAGTACAGCCGTTGGGAATTAAGGTTACATTAATCGAACCAGGCGGTTTCCGTACTGATTGGGCAGGCTCTTCGATGCAACAAATCCAGCCGCGTGACGAATACAAAAACACTGTCGGCTATATGATGACCTATTTCCGTGAAAACACTGGAAAAGAGAGTGGAGATCCGGCGAAAGCTGCACAAGCAATCCTCACTATCGTTAAGGAAGAAAACCCGCCGCTTCGCTTACTGCTTGGGAGCGATGCCGTCGAGCTCGCAAATGCGATGGATAACGGAAAATTAGAAGAAACGAAGCGTTGGGAAAAACTTAGTCGCTCGACAGATTTCTAAGCCATTGCATATTTGTCCTATTGTATCGACTGTCGGAAGCGGTAATCTATGCCGTTCTCCGAACAGTCGTAATATAGCAGAAAGAGGGTGTCACATTGAAAGTAAGTGCTAGAATCGCATTATTGTCGATGGCTGTAACGACTACCTTCGGAACAATGATGGCAGCGCCGGCTCTTAAACCGCTTGCCGTGGCATTTCCGAATACGGACGCTCTGTTAGTACAGTGGGTCGTAACGTTATCTTCCTTATTCATTTTGCCGACATTGTTCTTGTCAGGAATTCTTAACAGAAAGTTTAATCGGAGATCCATCTTGATCACGGGTCTAGTCTTATATTTATTTGGAGGCGTCGGACCAGCCTTTATGAACTCATTTCCGTTCATCTTGGCTTGTAGGGCGCTCTTAGGCCTAAGTATTGGCTTAATTTCGCCGACATTCAACTCATTAATTGCGGAGAACTTTCAAGGAGAAGCACGTTCGCGCATGAACGGCATTCAAACGTCTATCAACGGGATAGGCGGGGCTATCTTCCTCTCTATCGGTGGATTTATCGCGACGCTTGGGTGGAGAGACGTCTTTATGACGTATTTCTACGCGGTCATTTTATTAGTAATGGTCGTTGCATTTCTTCCTAAATTCCCGCCGCTTCAGGTGAGTCAATCGGCGAAGTCATCCATAAAGATACCGAAGTTTTTCTACGCAGTAGCGCTTGCGGGAGGATTGCATACGATGATGTTTGCTCTGATTCCGACGAACCTTTCGTTATTTCTTGCGCATAACGGTATCGGCAGCATTTCTTCAGCTGGCTATTTGATAGCATTCTCATTAATCGGTGTTTTTATAGGTGGACTTTCTGTTACGAGGTTAACAGGTGCATTGAAGAAAAGACTCGTTCCACTGGAGCTGGTATTAATGGCTGGGGGATTCCTGCTTATTTCTTCCGCACATGCGGTGTGGACAGTCGCCTTGGGGGTATTCATGATTGGCCTATCCGAAGGAGTGCTATTCCCGCTGTCATTCATTAAGACCTCGGAAGTTGTTCCAAAATTAATTTTGACAACAGGGATATCCTTATTGCTGGCTTGCGTCTACACATGTCAGTTCCTGAGCCCGTTGTTCGTCAGAGGGATCGAACTGCTCTTATACTCAAATTCTACGCGAGACGTGTTCATGGCAGTGGCTGTTGCCTTGGTTGCTGTCGCTGTCGGATTCCTACTTTTTTCTCGAAACAGTATGCATCAAACAGTGACAGACGTTTCGTAAACTAAACTGACAATAGGTGGTCTAAAAATATGAGAAATATAACCCAAATTTACATTAAAGGAAAGTTTGTCACTCCTCAAGGCACTGAGCGTCAAAAACTGGTAGACCCTACAACACGCGAAGTTATCGGAAGTGTAGTCCTTGGCAACGAAGAAGACGCTAAGCTTGCAATTACGGCAGCGAAAGCCGCATTCCCGGCGTTTTCAAAAACAACGGTACAAGAAAGAGCAGATATGCTGCAACGTCTGAACGATGCAATATTGTCGAAAATCGACGAGCTTGCAGAAGCTAACATTCTTGAATATGGCGCACCTCGGATGGCGGCTACCGGACGTGTTCAATTGGCAGCAATGAATTTAATAATTAGCAAAGAAGCACTTGAGCAATACGAATTTGTTCACTATATCGGTAAAGCCAAAATCGTGTCCGAACCTGTAGGCGTTATGGGTATCATCACACCATGGAACGCAAGCTATTCACAGATTACGGCCAAGCTTGGTGCGGCGATCGCTGCCGGATGTACGGTTGTAATCAAGCCAAGTGAACTTAGTGGATTGCAAACGCAATTGCTGACGGAATGTATCGATGCTGCTGGCATTCCGGCTGGCGTAATTAACGTCGTTAATGGACTTGGTTCGACAGTAGGAGGAGAATTGACTCGCAATAAAGACGTCGCAATGGTCAACTTTACCGGCTCGACTCGCGTCGGTAAAGAAATCCGCAGAGCGACAGTAGATTCAATGAAACGTGTAACGTTGGAGTTGGGCGGGAAATCGCCTAACATTATTCTTGATGACGCGGATTTCTCCAAAGCCATTCCAGCTGCTGTTAAATCGTGTTTTTCGAATAACGGTCAAGCTTGCGTTGCAGGTACAAGATTGTTCGTTCCGGAGCATCGTTTGGAAGAAGTGAAGCAGCTTGCCCGCGCAACCGCGGAATCGATGAAAGTCGGTTTGCCATCCGAATCCGACACCGTGCTTGGACCAATCGTGACAGAGAAACAATATAATCAAGTCCAGTACTTTATTAAAGCCGGCATTCAAGAGGGTGCTGAGCTGGTAACGGGCGGAGAAGGCCACCCTGTAGGATTAGAGCAAGGAAACTTTGTTAAACCCACGATCTTTGCTAACGTAACTCCAGATATGACGATCGCTAAAGAAGAAATTTTCGGACCAGTTCTTTCGATATTGACGTTCAAAACCGAAGAAGAAGCGATCGAAATGGCAAATAACACAGACTACGGCCTTGGCGCTTATATTAGTTCGGGCAATCTGGAGAGAGCTAACGAATTGGCCTCCCTCATTCAAGCAGGCGTTGTGCTTATTAACGGCGCCGGATTCGAAATGAAAGCTCCATTTGGCGGCTTCAAGCATTCCGGGATCGGTCGTGAATATGGCATACACGGTATGAAAGATTGCTTGGAGACAAAAACAATAACTGGATTCGATTTGCTGGCGTAATGTCCATTTGCTAGCTATAAAAAAGCCATACATGATCCCCTTCAACTAAACACTCAACAAACTGTCCTGTTACTTGGGGGTTAGAGTGAATCTTGGAGGGGATATTTTTATGGTGTTACAGCGGAAGGGAGGGATAGACATGAGGTGGTAGCCCTAAAGTATAAAGCAGATATATCTCATTCTTTGTCATAAAGAGGAAGAACCTAACTCATAATAAAATGGAAACAGAGGACATTTAAAAAATCGAAAGTTGGGACTCGGCTTTGGATATCGTCATCTTAATATTGGTGTTGTTAGTCTTAATTGGCGTTTCGAATGTCGTGCATCGGTTCGTTCCGTTTGTACCCGTGCCACTAATTCAAATCGCACTCGGCGCGTTTTAGAACCCGAGTTATTTTTCCTGCTGTTTATATCGCCTTTACTTTATTACGATGGCGTCCATGCGCCGCGTTTTGAGTTATGGCGCCTTCGAAGACCGATTTTAGTGTTTGCACTCGGCCTCGTATTCGTTACTGTCTTTATCGTGGGTTATATCGTTCATTGGCTTATTCCATCTATTCCACTCGCAGCGGGATTCGGATTGGCCGCTATTTTGTCGCCTACTGATACATTGGCGGTCACAAAAAATGATTCCAAATTGTCGAAACGATCACAAGGAGACGAAATGCAAATTCGAATTCAAGCACTAAACATTGAACGCAATCATATACGCATCCGAATGGAAAACGGCACGATTACGCGAGAACAAGCTGAAATCTATTATAGAATTCTCGGCAAAACGGAACGCATGTTGACCAATCAAACGTCCATTGTTAAGAGGCTATCAATGATTTGGAAGCAGGTACTGTCACTTTTCGCGATGGGTTTACGAGCCAAGCAGCCTTCGGACTTCATTAATATCAGCGAAAATCCCGAGATATGGGGTCTGAAAATTCAATGTTCCCAAGCAGTTGTCAGCGAGCTTTCAGTGCAGTGTAAGCGAAAAAGCGATGACGCGACAGAAACCGTATTGGATTATTATAGGACTCTTTTAGAAGAGTTACGCAAATTTGCCATAGGTGCACAACGAAAAGACAAAAATTATGTTCAACACAGAAGGGAGCTTCACTGGATTGCCGTGCAAGCCGAACGTGATGCAGTACAGAAGTTATTTGAAAATGGGGATATTAACCGCGAATTTGCTTCTTATTTACGAAAAATGATCCGAAATCGCGAATCGACACTGTACGAAATCGAGGAAATGAGTTTACAATAAAGTTTAAGAGGTGGGGATATGAGCAAAAAGCAAGATATTATGACGGCCACACTCGACTTGATTCACGAAGAGGGGCTGCAGTCTGTAACTTTTTCTAAATTATTCAAACGTGCGAACGTCGGATCGGGCACGATCTATAACTATTTCACAAACAAAGAAGACTTAGTAAATGAGGTATACAGAGATTCACGTTTAAAAATGGGTGAATTTCTTATTCAAGGTTATGATCCTAATGCAAGCCTTTACGAACGATTTAAGTGTCTTCAAATGAATCGATTGAAATTCGGTATGCATTTTCCAAAGAATTTTTTATTTATCGACAGTTATTCCTTTTCTCCTTATATATCACCTGAACTGCGCAATCAGGATGATGATTATCATTCCAGTAAAATCATTCAGGATTTGATCGTCGATGGTCAAAGACAGGGCATAATCAAAGAAATGGATTCACATCTTTGCCATCAGCTGATCCACGGTATCATTTCTTCGATTTTGAAAGGATACTTTGTAAATAAATACCCATTAAACGAACTGCAAATTCAACAAATAATCGAGGCATCATGGAAAGCAATCCTCATTTAAAAGAGACCACTGTACATAAATATGTACAGTGGTCTCTTTTGTTAGTTGGCCACAGACTCTTGGACGAATGTTGTTCATGCATATTTCAATCCTTAAAGGATCAACCTATATTATCTTTGTAATGTAGGAGGGAAATAAACATGACACAAATTAATGCAAATGAATCAATTCTGACTTTCATTAATGTATTCAAAGTAGAGCCAGAAAACCAACAGCGTGTTATCGAGCTGTTGACTGCGGCAACAGAAGGTTCCGTTAACTCTGCGCCTGGATTTATTTCTTGTGCATTACACAAAAGCATTGACGGCACGAAAGTCACGATGTACGCGCAATGGAAAAGCTTGGAGCATTACGAAGCGATGCGTAACGATCCAAGACCGTTGCCATTTTTTAAAGAAGCTTTGACAATCGCAACATTTGACCCAGGCATGTACGAAGTAGTAAAAACGTTCGATTTTACAGAAGCTTAATTCAGTAAGGACATTGAGGCCGGTTATGGGTCAAGTATGAGCAAATTTACTAATACTTGACCGTGACCATAAACATATTTGGAGAGGATTTAAAGATATTATGCGTAATAGAAGGATACTGAGGGTTGTGTGGGCAGTGCGAAACGCAGATTAATTGCTTTTTTACTGCAAGAAAGGGAACAGAAAGGGAACTTATAAAAAACTAAGCAAAAATTGAGCTATATGGTGTTTGACACTAAACTTGTCGGATGGCAAGAATATTATCTCTTAACAGGCCGCGAATCAATGGAGTAATGGAATGGGATAAATCCATGCCCAACGTGGGTAGAGTTACTGCTTCTCAACATGGTCGGCAAGTTCCTCGATATGAAACGCTTATTTGTTCTTTAATTAGCAGCGGAGCAAGCAGAGGGTTATGGGGAGAATGTCCCGACAATTGTGTCATTTATGTCTGGACATTTGTGTCGTTAGACAAGTAATTCAAGAACAACTAGGGCTGAAAATCGGTTTGATTACATATGTACAAAATACGGGTTTTGTGAAAAAGTCGATGCTGAAAGACCGCTGGAACCACTTCGGTTGTTTCCGGCGGTCTGTTGCTTCTGTTCTACTTGTCCATATTATTAACTGCTTTGCGCATTTCCTCATCGGTTAAGTGCGTGTAGATCATCGTCGTCTGAATGGACGAATGGCCCAATTGATTCCTCAGACGCGGCACGTCATTGTTCTCCTGATGATAACGCGTTGCGAAGGAATGCCGTAGCGAGTGAACCGTTAAGGCCGGTTTACCGTAAGCCGTTGCGTATTTCTCGATTAGTTTCTCGATTGATCTAGGCGTTAACCGCCGGTTTTTGCCTTTGCGTCCGATTGGCGCTGCCAAAAATAAGTACGTTTCTGACTTCTCTGGTTTATACCGAGCTTCGCGAACTTTGATATAATTATCCAAATCCGCTTTTGCTTGTTCGCTGAAATACACGTATTGTTCTTTGTTGCCTTTGCGGATGACCCGTACCAAACCTTTGTTCATGTCGAGATCTTCCAGGTTGATGCCGGCGACTTCCGATAAACGTAATCCGGATCCAAGAATCAATGAAACTATCGCCGTATCACGCTCGCGATTAAATTCGTGAAACTGATATAGCCGCTTGTTGTCGCGGTTTTGCGCCCCGAAATCGTAAGCCACAAACTGCCGGAATAGTTCAAAATCATCCGCTCGTAGGATTTTGCCTTCAATCCGATTAGCGATCGTTTCCTGGGTTTCTTTCATGGCATTAAATTCTATCTTGGCCATCACATTACGTTCGAGATAAGGCTTGAGCTCAACGGTTTCGGCTTTGTTTTGCAAATAATCGAATAACGACTTAAGCGCAGACAGCTTCCGGTTGATCGTCAACTTCGAGTTGCTTAGTTGATATTCCAGGAACGTCAAAAAACTTTCGATTTCACGAACAGTCAGTTTCTCAAGGACAGACAATTCAACTTCTTTGCGGCTGGAAGCGGCAAAACGTTCAGCCACGAGCCAATCAAAAAAGATAATATAATCGTGGCAGTAATTTAATAGTGTAGTGTGCGAGAGCTTGCGTTTGCGTGTGTCTATGTATTCAGCAACATACCAGGGTAAATCTGTTAATTTCTCATCGATGCGGCTCATATAATGCGATTTCGTAATTTTATCCATTTGAACACGCACCTCCTGATTCTAGAATAATCCATATATATAATTTCGTCAAATTATTATTTTACGTAATAATGAAATCGAGTATGAATTGCATCCAATCATAACTATAATAATTTGTACTTCTATCCACCCACGTTTGGATGGTTTCGCATTAAAACCAGACGAAAACCCTAAAACCCGTTTCTGTTGGGCTTTAGGGTTCTTAATTATGCAGCCATCTTACGGCAGGCTTCGGCACATCTAAAACATGCTTCCGCACATTGTTGGCAATGCTCAGGTTCATGCTTTTTACATTCGTTTCCGCACGCTTCACAAACCTCCACACAGACTTTACAGATCTCATCTGTTTACCATTAAGAATGTTTATTCAAGTCAATGGATCCGATAACAGTAATCCGGACAGTGAGATCGATGCTTATGTAACATAAGTCAGAAAAAAGATGAGCCCCCTGCCCTGCTTCTGTTTCATAAACCAGGTAATCCTGTTTCTCCAGATGGGCCTTAATTACGTGAAGAAGGTTTAGTTCATCATCGACAATTCATGTTTTGGTTTGTCCCATACGAATCCTTTCAAAAAAAAGACAAGACCTCACGCAACTCGCGAGGCCTGTCAGGATTTTAGCATTAGAAGTTCATCATACTGTTGCCCCATTGTGTGTTGTTCATCATACCCGTCGAGGTGTTGCCGCCATTACTACCATGGCAGCTATTATACATCCCTCGGATTTGTTCCTCAGAGAGATCCGGGTGCATTTGTTTCGCATACGGCAACATTTGTTCAAAGGTGCTTGGGTTCCTTGCTTTACCGCTATCGTCGGTACCGTTATCGGTAGTAGCCGCATATGCACCTGCTGTTCCAATTCCCATCACCAAAGCCATCGTTGCAATCCCAATCCATAGTTTTTTCATTAGTATCTCCTCCTTATGATAACTCATTTGTACATTGTGAAGAAGTTATAAGGATCAATTCCTTAGTTATTCAGGGTCAGCATCAAGGTTTCTTCTTTTGCGTCAACCAATAGATGATACCCATAATCGCAGCTACTCCCATCATGGCTAAGCAAGCCTTACCAATGGAAAACCCCATTTGAAAAAAGGATATACCGCGGAAAGAGGAAGCCGAAATGACTAAGCATGACAGTCCCATAGCCACGAACAGAATTACGATAAACCAATCCGTCTTCTTCATATTAGTCCCCCGGGTAACCTGGTACGAATCGGAGTTCAAATCTAGTTCCTTGGCCCAATTTGCTCGAAACTAGGAGTTCTCCTCCTTGCAATTCCACTAACTTTTTAGCGATGGGCAAACCGAGTCCTGTCCCCCCGTGCTGTCGCGATCTGGATTTCTCGACTCGATAAAAGCGCTCAAAAATGTAAGGAATCTCGTCTTCGGGAATTCCAATCCCCGTATCTTCTACTGCTAAATAAACATAGGTGTTGTTTTGATCCAGCTCTAGAGTGATACTGCCTTTCTCCGTGTAACGCACGGCATTTTCCAACAGGTTCAGAAGAACTTGCTCCATCCTCAGACCATCTCCGTAAATGAGAGCAACATGAGTGTTAATTTTAGTACGAAGAGTTAAACTCTTTTTACAGGCTCTAAGCATAATCTTTTGAACAACGTTGTCCGCGATTTCCGTTAAGTCAATCCATTCCAGGGATAAGCTGACTTTACCTTCTTCCATCTTAGCCAAATCAAATAGATCATCAACAAGGTGCTGCAAACGAACCGCCTCTTCATGAATAATACCTAGATATTGGTCCTTCTCTTCCTCAGATTCATAGAGACCCTTCTTGAGAACTTGCGCATATCCTTCCAGGTAGGTGATCGGAGTTCGAAGGTCATGGGATATGTTCGCGAAAAATTCCTGCCGCGTATCTCTATACCGCTGAAGTTCGGTTGCCAAATGATTGATCGAATCCGCCAATATACCAATCTCATCATCACGTCGAATCGTTAATCGCGTTTCTAGATGACCTGCGGCAATGTTCCGAGTGGCCACTTGCATTTGTAGCAGCGGGCGGGATAGGATTTTGGCGATGATCCATGTGATTCCAAGTGCCAACAGAAAGGCACCCAGGCCAGAGAGGACCAATACGCCGCGAACGGCCGAAATGGATTCATCCATATGCCGGGTCGAAGAAAGGACATACACCGCAGCCTTAATATTAACGCCTGTGGTATCCAATACGGGTCTGGCAGCCACGAAGTAACGTTCTCCATTAACATCGGTATGTTCACGTTTTACGGATTTTCCGGTAAATAATAGTTTCAGGTCCTTGGATTTAATGAAAGTTCGGTCCGATTTTTCATAGGGCCCGGAATTTGCCAATACCTCTCCTTGTTCAGAAACAAACAAAATACTAACGTTTGAAAAATCGGCAAACTTGAGCAGAGTCTCTTCAGACAACATCTCAGGCGATTGGCTCATCGCTGTGAAGTGAGTCGTGAGTTCATCTACCTCTGTTCTCATTTCAGAGTTATAGAAATTTGTGAACATTCGATCAATCGTGAATCCTAAAGAGAGAATCACGACAACAAAAGCGGCGAGAATCATGAAACCAAGCCTGAAGCCGATTTTATTCCTTTTCATTTGACATACTCGCTCCGTTGAACTTATATCCTACGCCCCACACGGTCTGAATCGGATTGTAACCGAGTCCCGCCTTTTGTGTCTTCTCCCGGATATTCTTGATGTGCGTATCTACGACGCGAATTTCCCCCTCGTATTCGGTCCCCCAGATCAGATTTACCAACTCTTCGCGGCTGAACGCACGTTGTACGCTTCTCGCGAGCGAGATGAATAAATCAAACTCTTTCTGTGTGAATTCAACAGGATGATCATGAATGAATACTTCTCTACCCTCTGGTAATATTCTCAAATGGCGGAACTCGATAACAGGCTCTGGCTGCTTAATGGATTGCGTAATCGTCGAACGGCGGATTAAAGAATAGACACGGGCAAGTAACTCCTCCGGTTCAAATGGCTTCGTCAAATAATCATCCGCACCAATGCCTAGCCCATAAACTTTGTCTTTTGTCTCCGAACGCGCGGTGAGCATCAGAATGGCTACATGATCTCTCTCCCGGATTTTTTTGCAGACTTGCCACCCGTCCATATCCGGCAGCATCAAATCCAGCAGAATAATGTCGAAATGATGGTTGGCCGCTATCTCCAAGGCTTCATTCCCGTTAGTAGCTTCTTTGACCTCAAACCCTTCTCGCGTTAAATAGATCCGCAATAGATTGCGCATATTCCATTCATCGTCTACAACAAGAACCTGTAGTTTGGGCATGCTGTCACCGCCTTTACCGGTTGATTCAATTTACATAGGCATTGCTTTAGCCTCATGATTTCGTGTAAAGAAGAAATAGATCATTAAAGTTGCAGAGATCAGGAAGATACCTGCACTGGTCCACTGTCCAGCCATCCATTCCAAGGCATAGCGTGATGAGTCTCCGCGCAGAAATTCGAGTGAAAACCGGACCAGCGCATACATCATAGTATAACTTAAAAATAGTGTCGTTTCTTACTCATCATCGGCATCAGCAGGAAATGCGACAATGGGCATATGAGCAGCAATAGCAAGAATGGGATGATATTTCCCGTTTGCATGATGATTTCCGTCATGGTTATGATTACCGCAGCAACTCATGTTAGTTCCTCCTTAATCAAATTTGAAGCCCGGATTGGTTTACCGGGTTCATTTTTGAATTTCATGCTTCATTTGCTCAATTTGCACTTTTAGTTCGTCAAGCTGAGCTTGCATCGCTTGGCTATTTGGTGAATGGTCCGAATGAGAACCATGACCATGACCCTTCATTCCAAACATCATAAATACCATCATTAACGGACAAGCCAACAACAGCAGCCAGGACAAATCCATTTGTATTCCTCCCTTATAAATAATTCATTTGATACATCCAATTGTATAGAGCGATTGTGTGGAAAGCGTGTAGAAAGCATGCGAAATATATGGACTTTTAAAATAAAGAAAAACACGGCTCATAGAACCGCGTTTTTCCATGTAAAAAGATATAAATCGGTTAGTGACCGCCATGTCCTCCCCCTGAAGTCTTGGCCACGATTTCCAGCATCGAGTCGATTTCCCCCTGGGCAGCTTCACTAATCGTGGACACCGTCCCAGTAAGCCATGCGTGGTTATAGGGACCTTCCGTCGGGGACTTCTCGAACTTCGGTTGCACAGACATGACATAGGACATTACAATTTCAGGCATTGAATTTTTGTAGGTCCATAGTAATGGAGCATGTTTGCCTAAATGGGAAAATGGAGCTGCAGCTATGGCCCAATTCGGTGAATCACTGTTTACAAATGATAAGTTATGTCCCGGTGTTGTGATTCCCCATCCAAAGCCGGATTTTGGATCTTTATACTTGGCATAAGCAACCGCATTTGTATATGGATCTTCGCCCGAAATGCGTTGGGTAGCGCCGAATTGTTTTAATTCATTTTCAACTTGGGATGAAATCACGGATTCAGGTCCCAAAATATAAATATTGGCCTTCCCTTCCCGGAGCTGCAGCGCTTCTTTCGTCTCCAAGGGCACTTCATCTTTCTTGACATACAGCAATGGCTCTGGCATATGCGCAATCCAATTTATGGCAGGCATCGTATACTCTTGCCGATCCATGGACCCTATAATGACGGAGGCTGGAGTTTCACCTGCGATCTTTGCGTAATAAGCATCAATGGCTTTACCCAAAGCCGCAGGGTTATCAGCAGTAACCAAATCCGTTTTAAACCCGAGCTCATTTACCTGTTTCGCAACTTTATCATCGAGATCGCCCACCAAGATCGCTTGAACTCCCCTGTTACTTTCCACGCCTTTTGGCTTTAGCCTTTTCATCTCATTTGCGGTAACTTCCGGAATACCGTCCTGATTAACGAACAAGATGGGCCCATTACTAGGGTGATGGATCAAATCAGCGCTAAGGACCGCATTTTGCCAGTTATCTAAGGAAGTCAGAATGACACTTCCTGGCCGATTATCTTCGCTTGTTGCCATCCAAAGTGTCTGTGAAATCAATACTGCAGCCTGAATGGGATCATCCGTATTGATCCGAGTCGTATTTTTAGAAGCAATCCATGGAATTTGGGGTAGTCCCTCAGAAACTGTTGTAATGCCACTAGTTTGGACGGAGTTCTCATCTTTGGCAGCCTTGTTGTTTCCAGAGTTCGTACAAGCCGTAAACACGATTGCCAAAGCTAAAAAGGCGACTCCAGATTGAATTGATTTTTTCATAAGTCCTCCTGCGAATTCTCATTATTTTCTAAATATCGTTTTTAAGTGATACCTATTTTAAATAGAAATCGTGTAGAAAGTATGTAGTTTTTGTGTGGAGATCCGTTTACTTACTCTTTTCCACACATGCAATAAGTTTATTCTCAATGTCTGAAGCGATCTTCATCATTTCACTGTTTTTCAATAAGTCCGATGAGTGCCGATGGTCTTGGCATCCCGATCTTGGTTGTTTCATTTTCCTGATAGACAACGAGTTTACAAGGAAGGAAATAACCCACTAATGTATTTTCAGTCAGCACTCGTTTCGCCTCTACGGGATTACAAACTTCTAGGATATGATAGTTGATGTCCAACTCGACGCCCTTTTCATGAAGCTTGTCCTTCATGTTGAATTGCCAAAGGATGCCAAATTGATCTTCTTTCAGTTGATTTGTAAGTTCCGCTATCGCTTGTTCAGGCGTTTTTATCGTTTCGACTGTATAATGGAACATTTCGAAGGTCCCTTCTTTCACGAAGTTAAGTATTCTGTCTTATCCTAACCTTGCGAAGCTTAGATTAAACGATGGTATTTCCTAAATCCCGGAAGTATTTTAAGTACTGATAAGCTAACTCGATTGCGCTTGGTAAGACGTTTAAATCCCGCCCAATGAGCAAATTTATAGGTAAAAAAGAACGGTTATGACGGGAAATGCAGTGGATTGTATAAAGAAAAGGCCAATCAGTTCTAAACTGATTGGCCTTTAGTTGATCTTGTTTAGTTCGCAGCATATTTCGTAATAGCTGCCGTAAAGCGTTCCAGCGGTTGTACCCCAACGAAGGTTTCAACTTCTTTTCCATTATGGAACAGCTTTTTTAAACCCATACCCCTATAGGTATATATTAAGATCATCGGAGCTCTTTGTCAATTGCCAACTTATATAAGTCATTTACGAACGGATGGTCCTATCCTGATTGCCCCATTCCTCTAAAAGGCATCGACCGTCTTTTGCATGATTTCGTAGTTGATGGCTCCGCGGAATATTTCACGGATTACTCCTTGTTCATCGAGGACAAAGGTGGTGGGATAGGCAATCACCGTATAGTCCGCCATGAGGGCCCCTTCTTCATCCATAACAATGGGGAACGTTAAACCGAATTCCTCGATGAACGGCCTAACGTCTTTGGGGCTATCCTCGGTTGATGTCAAATTGACCCCTAAAATGACGGTGTCCTTCTGGTAGTCTTCGTAAAACTGTTGCATATGCGGCATCTCAGCACGACACGGCGGACACCATGAAGCCCAGAAGTTAATCAGGACCTTCTTCCCGCGGTAATCTGCCAACTGAATCGGGTTCCCGTTTAAGTCGTTTAACGTGAAATTCGGTGCCCTTTGTCCCTTCTCAATTCCTATCGGCAGATTTTCGTTCGTTGCCGACGATTGATGCCTTATTGTTTCCTTCGTCGCTCCAGTTACGTAGTCATATGCTCCATAACCAATCAGTCCAATTAGAACAAGGATGGCCAACCCGTTTTTCTTCATCCGCTTATCCCCTCTTTATAGTGTAATATCGAATAGTGTGTATTTGGCGAGCCATGCGCTGATCTTCTGAAGTTGGCCCGTAAATAGCAGCAAGCCAAGCGCCAGGAAAATAAAACCGTTGATTTTGGAAAGTATCGGAACGTACTTATTCATTTTCTTCATCATGCCGGTTGAATAAGTCAGCACCCATGAGAGGATGAGGAACGGGATGCCAAGTCCTAAAGAATAAACAGCCAGCATCGCTATCCCGATCCCGAGGGTTTCCGACGAACCGGCCATCAGAAGAATCGAAGACAAAGCGAGTCCAACACAGGGGGTCCAGCCGGAACCAAAGGCTAGTCCCGTTAGAAAGGATCGCACGATGCCGCCCGTCGTTCGAATCTTCCCTGTATCCCAGGACTTATTCGACATGAACCAACGAAGCTGCAACCACCCGATCATTTGCATCCCGAACATGATGATGAGAAGCCCGCTCACCTTTTGTACCAGTTCCCTCTGTTCTGCAAAAATTCGACCAACCATGCTCGCCGACGCTCCCATCGCGATAAAGACAACACTGAAGCCAAGGATGAAGCTGATGGAGCGTTCCAACAAAAGTTTTCGGTTCACCTCCATTTTGTTATTCTGAATCGATGACCCGGTGATATGGGAGATATAAGCTGGAATGAGTGGAAACACGCAGGGCGAGAGAAAGGAAAGAGCGCCTGCTGCGAGAGCGATCAGCATCGTCAATAGATCCACCTAGGGGGCCCTCCTTTTCATTACCGATAAAATAAAATATAGCCCTCCTGCAGCCGCAATCCCAACGATTTGGAGGAAGTTGAAGGACAGAAAAACGGTTACTCTGTTAGAATTCAGAAATCCAATCGCTATGAAACCGATACATAGCCATAACCCTCTCTCTACTAATCCCGTCCAAAGGATCTGTCCTTTAGTGAATTGGAAGGAGAGCACAATCAAGAGGGACAAGGCGGAAGTGGCCAGAAATGTCAGTTTTTGCTCTGGTATAAACCATGCCAATCCAAGATCGTAAACCGTTAACCCGGCCATTAGATAAATCGTTGCTGCTTCAGCGACCTTAAGAAAAGACATTTTCCTCTTGATCAGGTGATAAAGAAGATATCCTATAACGGCGAATGTCGCAGCCCACCGTCCTTTGACTCCACCATCAAAATAAACGATCGATAAGGGCTGCCGAATCACCGACGCGGGCTCCCATAACAAAAGACTTCCTTTCCAAACCAACAACCAGATCAGGAACGCTTGAATTGAAACGTCCGCCAGCTCATGATCCCATTTCATTCTTCGCTCATAACTCCAGAGAGCAGTCCATCCTGCCGCACCGAACGCGAAAAGCAACAATATTTGCCCATTCAATACGAATGAACCGACCTGAATCGTATACAAAGTGTCCACTCCTCGCTTTCATGGTCATCTTCTCGTTCCTAGGTTAAGAAATGATAAAAAAACAGAACGAAAGGACTCCCTTTCGTTCTCTCTTATCTACCTTAGTTCTGGTTGACTAACTACTCTGTTGAATCATTATTTTTGGGTGGGTCCGCTCCATGACATGATTCCGCCGCGAAGATCCGCGACTTCCTTGATTCCATGACGTCCGAGCAACTTGGCGGCTTGTTTGCTCCGCATTCCGCTCTGACAATAAACATAAACCGCTTGATCTTTAGTAATCTCACCCATTCGCTGCTGGAGCTGACTTAAAGGAATATTGATTGCTCCTTTAATATGCCCGCGCTTATATTCATGAATCTCCCGAACGTCTATCACTTTCTTGCCTTTGGATTCGCTTTGGAACTGCTCGGCAGATAAAGTTCGCAATCCCTTTACGGGGGCAAACTGTCTATAGAGCATCCAGAGAACGAATAGGAATAGGATTGCATAAAATAGATAATTCACTTGTTCTTCACCTGCCTGCCATTAATCTCGAACCAGATTGCTGGTCCACGCGTTTAACCCACCCGTCATGTTAACAACATGAAATCCTCTTTCACTTAGAAACTCACACGCCATTCTGCTGCGATTTCCGCTGCGGCAAATGACGATCATTTCATGGTTCGGGTCGAATTCGTTGAGTCTTAAATCCAGTTCACCCAGAGGAATGTGTTTAGCTACGGCTACATGACCTTCCATCCATTCGTCCTGTTCACGGACATCGAGTAAAGACAAGGTTTCCCCTTTGTTAAGACGCGCCGCCACTTCGTGAGGAGTTGTTGTTTTAAATGCCATTTTATCTTCCAACCTCCTGATATCTTCTTATGTTTCAATTTATCTACTATCTACTTTTAACAAGCAGTTCCACGGCCTCTCTACTAGGGTCATGACTGCCATTAGCCTGGAATGCATCTTCTTCGGAAAGGTCACCTGCAATGAACTTCGTCACTTACCCATACCCCTATAGGTATAATATAGACTTAGGAGTCCCTTGTCAATATCAGATCAATTGAATTGATTTCCATTCAGATCAGTTCCGGAATGTCACACATGTGGCATCCTGATTTGCTGTCTTGTTCGTTATATCCTTATATGTTATTGTGATGACAATAGCCGCTTAATTGTAATAATTTCGTTTAGCCCATCCTTTTTGATATAATGATGCAAACGCCTAATAGAAGGGTGATCATGAATGACACAGCCTATAAATACGGTGGAAGAGTGCGAAACGAACTGCGTGGGCACAACTGCGGATTTGGACGTAATCAAGGAAGAGCTGATCGATGACCAAGCAGCCGTTCAATTTGCGGACTGGTTTAAGGCCTTCAGTGATCCGACGCGTGTCAAAATCATCAGCGCCCTGTTAAAACATGAGCTCTGCGTACACGACCTGACAGTACTCCTCAAAATGGGTCAATCCGCCGTTTCTCACCAACTGCGATATTTGCGTAATCTCCGAATCGTTAAACGGCGTAAGGTTGGGAAAACCGTCTATTATTCACTCGACGACGGGCATATCGAGCAGATTTTTCTACAAACCCTCCAGCACACGAACCATGGATAAAGTGTGCCGCAAATAACAAGGACTGCCCCGTGTGGGACAGTCCTTGTGTTCATTTCCATTCAATTCGGTTTGATCTTCAATACGCGCATCGCGTTCAATACAGCGAGCAGCGTCACGCCCACATCCGAGAATACCGCTTCCCACATCGTGGCAACTCCGAACGCGCCCAGAAGCAGGAAAACCGCTTTAACCAGCATGGCAAAAATGATGTTTTGCCATACAATCCGCCGGGTCCTCTTTGCAATCTTGATCGCGGAAGCCAGCTTGGAAGGTTCGTCGGTCATGATGACGATATCCGCGGCTTCAATGGCTGCATCGGACCCGAGACCGCCCATGGCCACGCCAACATCGGCTCTGGCTAACACCGGGGTGTCGTTGATCCCGTCGCCGACGAATGCGATTTTCTCTTTGCTCGACTTTTGACGGTCGATCTTCTCCAGTTCTTCGACCTTATGCTGCGGCAGCAGTTCGGACCGGACCTCGTCCACGCCCAACTTTTTACCGACTGCCTCGCCCACTGCCTTGATATCGCCCGTCAGCATGACGATCTTCTTTATGCCGAGATTTTTCAGTAAACGAATCGCTTGCGCGGAGTCCGCTTTCACCTCGTCGGCAATCACCAGGTAACCGGCATATTGTTTGTCGATCGCCACATGCACGATGGTTCCCAGCTCGGAAGGTGCGGTGAACTTAATATTTTCCTGATTCATAAGCTTTGCGTTCCCGGCCAGTACCTCCCTGCCTTCGAACCTAACCTGAATGCCGTGTCCTGATATTTCGTTATAACTCGCTACCCATTCTTCATTCAATTCCTGACCGTAAGCTTCCCTGATGGACTGGGCAATCGGGTGGGTGGAGTGCATTTCGGCAAAAGCAGCATGGCGCAAGAGCTCTTGCTCGGTCCAACCGTTCTGCGGATAGATCCCGTTCACTTTAAATGCGCCTTTGGTCAGTGTTCCCGTTTTATCAAACACGACGTATTTGACGTCATTTAACGCTTCCAGGTAATTGCTACCTTTGACCAGCACGCCGTTTTTGGAGGAAGCGCCGATGCCCCCGAAGAAGCCCAGCGGGATGGAAACCACCAAGGCGCAAGGACAGGAAATGACCAGGAACACCAGTGCCCGGTACACCCAATCCGCGAAAGTTTCGCCGCTGAAGAGCAGCGGCGGCAGAATGGCCAGCAATACGGCAACAATGACGACAAACGGGGTATAATAACGTGCAAACTTTGTAATGAAGTTTTCCGTCGGGGCTTTTTTGCTGCTTGCGTTCTCTACAAGATCGAGGATTTTGGCAACTGTCGACTCCCCAAATTCCTTCGTGACTTCAATCGTCAGAACTCCGTTCTTATTCATAAATCCGCTCAGCACGTCATCGCCGGCTGCTACCTCGCGCGGTAAGGACTCACCGGTTAACGCTGAAGTATCCATGGCCGAAAGCCCCTCAATGACTTTACCGTCTAGAGGCACCTTTTCACCGGGCCGCACGACGATGAAGTCGCCGATCCGCACTTCCTCCGGACTCACCCGTCGAATCTCGTCATCTGACTTCAAGTTGGCAAAATCCGGTCTAATGTCCATCAACGCACCGATCGATTTCCGCGACCGGTTAACGGCAATGCTTTGGAACAGTTCGCCAACCTGGTAAAAAAGCATGACAGCTACGCCCTCGGGGTACTCTCCGATCATAAAAGCGCCAACCGTCGCGATCGACATAAGGAAGTATTCGTCGAACACTTGACCTCTTACGATATTCTTCAGCGCCTTGAAAACGATATCCCCGCCCACGATCAGATAGGCGGCCAGAAACAGGATCCATTCAAGCTCCTCGCTCAGAGATAAGGCGAACGCCGCCGCGCCAATGGCAAGACCCGCAATCAGTCGGGCAACCATGACTTTGATACTCTCCGCGGCATGGTCATGGGTATGTCCATGTCCGTCTTCTGCCGCTTCGGTACTGTGATCATGGCTGTGATCCTGATGATGAGCGTGATTAGGTTTGGAGGCTGCTCCGTAATCCAACACTTTTATTCCAGGTTCGAGTGTACGAATCTTCTTCTTCGTCTGCTCGAGAATGTCATCCGAACGGTCCGACGACATCTCCAGGGTCAACGTTTGGTTTGCAAAATTCACCGAACAAGCCGAAACCCCGTCAATCTTCTGGACGCCGTTCTCGATTTTTAAAGCACAATTCGCACAATCCAGGCCTTCTAGCACCAATTTTCGCTTAACCGCAGGACTACCGGTTTCCATATTCTAGTCCCATCCCCTCATCCAAAACCATATATGAGCACTTGTTCATATGTAGTATATTCCTCGGATCTCACGGTTGTCAATAAAATGGAGAACAGAGTAACAGAAACGGGAGAAGCCATCCAATGGTTTCTCCCGTTTCTGTTTGTACTATTCGCCAATCCTGTAGTGGAGCACGAATGATTTACGAATCGCTTAGAACCGTAGATAACGACACTAGAACCGGCCCGGCAAAATCTGACGCCTCTTCGCCTTTTGGATTGTGAAGGCGGAACAGAAAACCGTCACCGGTATCTGATTTCCACACGATATAATCGCTAATGCCGTCTTCGCCTGAGGCTTGAAGATAAATTTCGGCTGAACCCAAAGGATGTTCGACCAGTTCGCCGCTAAAATCGGATACCTTCCCGAGTGCCTCCAATTCCTTTCTCCCCTCAGCTCGAAGCTGCTCTAGATCATAATTGGCGGATAGGGGTTCGATTTTCACCTCGTATTTGGGATTGCTATTTAGGTACAGCCGTCCTTCGTCAGCGTCAAAGGCGAATTTATCAAATACATATAAGCTAAAACCTTCGCCTTGGTGCAATTTCGCCTCCAGCGTCTGATTTCCCTCCCCTGTCAACAATTCGAAACTTTCGACCTCGGGGCGTGTCAAATGAGGTTCCTCAGGATGGTTATCCGTTTCGTTCCCCGGTGTAGGAGCCGGGACCTCTTCTTTCACTGGAGGTGAATGATCAGAGTCATCAGAAGGTTCAGTTGCCCCTCCCGAACATGCCGTGAGCGACAGAATAATGACGAACAACGCGAATTTCATCAGTATAGTATACTTTTGCAGCACAGGTGATCACTCCTTCCTATTCTTAGTCCATATGCGCAACTTCACTTCCCCATTACCTTATTCGAACTAGCATGCCATTGATCATCCAACTTTGTATATTTGCCCCTCGCACGAAACAACCTATCGAAATGGAGGGCAAATGCTTCCCATCTTTGACGAAAGGAGTGAGTTATCCCACAATGACCCGATCCACAAAAAGCAAAGAAAATGCAATGAAGAGCCGAAAACAAGCTCAACATCCGCATGGTCCCATCAAGTCCCTAGAAGAATTGTCAAATGAATACGATCAGGGATCTAACGGATCCAAGTCTAAGTAACTGACCCTCTTGACCCATACAAGAAGGCACTGGCTATTCTCCATCGGGTTCATGTCGTTTCCCGACAATCGAAAACACACCGCCCCTCTAAGAAATAGACGAAGCGGTGTGTTATTCAACTTATTTTTGAGCGGTCGTTATCAGCAATACCAGATCGCTGCGCGTAACTTTGGATTCGTCGGATAAGTCCGCCAGGTTGACTTCTTTGCCCGACGCTTTAGCGATGACCGTGGCAGCCTCTCTAACCGTTAGCGAACTTTTCGGAAGGAACGTTTTACCGCCGAGCCCCTCTAGAGCCCCTGCTCCCTTCAGTGCTTTTACTGCCGGTAAAGCCCAAGTTGGAACATCGGCTTCATCGGTAAAACCGGTTGCTGTAGAAGCTGCAGGCACCTTGAAGGCCCGGCTAACCATGACCACAAATTCAGCGCGAGTCACTTCGGCAGCGGGACGGAACGTTCCGTCGCCATACCCCTGGACGATTCCAGCTGCAGCCGCTTCTTCGATCAATGCAGCATGAAGGTCAGAGGAAATATCCTTGAATCCGGACGCCCCCTTCTCCGGAGTCGATCCTTGGTCCACCGGTGTTGCTCCACCGGCTTCCGCCGGAAGCGCGGCCCCATTCAGGTCTGTAATCCGACCTTGAAGGGTGGCCTTCACGGTACCTACTTTATCGAGGTGTTCACGGAACACTTCATAGTCCACCAGATTCAGTTCGTAGAATCGACCGTCGTCTTTCGCTTGCTTCATGGAAGCGTAGAAATCTCCGCCCCCCGCCATAAACGAATTCGTTGCCACAATGTAATACGCTTTAGGATCGATATCGGTATAAGTGCCATCTTCATTCTGGATTTGAACTTGAACGATGCGTTGACCGGTTTGCGTTTTCTTGCCGGTAACGTCGTCGATCACTTCGCCTGGTTTTGTCGAATCGTAATAGAAGCGCAGGCCCGAAACTTGCGGGAAACGTCCTTCGCCATTTTCGACGCCGCTGACGCCGTTTTCCAGCGCAGCGCGAATTTCTGCCCCGGTCATCTTCAGTGCCGTCAAATTGTTGCCAAACGGCATCGTTGTCAGCAAATCGCCCAAAGTGATAACTCCGGACTTCAACGAGGCGCGGATACCGCCGCCATTTTGAATCGTAACGTAACCTTTAACTCCGGTTTCCTTTACGATGCTCATGACCTTCGAACGCATGCCATCGGCGATCAGGTTCCCCAGATTAGTTTCTTGTTTGCGAACGCTGCCGCGCTCGCCGTCCAGGTTCACGTCTGATTCTCCAATGACGCTCTTCTTCAGTTCTTCCAGGGGAGCGGCATATTCTTTTAGCTTAGCTTCCGCGGCGGTATCGCCTTTGATCAAGAAATTACCTGCATCGTCTTTCGCGTCCAGCGCGATCAACTCGCCTTTCCAAGCGGTCAGCTTTCCGGTTGCATCAAAAGTGGCATCCAACTGGCCTAAATTTTGATTATATTCGCCCGTTTGCACGATCAGTGTCGGCTCTTGGTCCGCATGGTGCACCTCTGGCGCCGTCAGTTTGGTATGAGAGTGTCCGCCTACAATGATATCGATACCGTCGACGGCCTCGGCCAGATCCTGGTCAACGGTATAACCGAGATGAGACAACACAATGATCTTGTTGACGCCTTCCGCTTCCAAGGCATCGACTTGCTTCTGTGCGCTTTGGACTTCGTCGGCGAACTTAATGCCAGGACCCGGAGAAGACAACACGGAGGTCTCAGGTGTGGTTAAGCCGATGATCCCTACTTTCTCGCCGGCGATTTCTTTAATCACAGCCGGGTAGATCTGTCCTTGCTCTCCGAGTTTCCCTACCCCCGTATGACTCAATCCTTTGAGGTTAGCATCCGCGCTAAAGTCCAGGTTGGCGCTGACGAACGGGAATTTAGCTTGCTTGATGAACTCGGTCAAGGTGCCAGGACCTTTATCGAATTCATGGTTGCCAAACGTCATGGCATCATACTTCATCTCGTTCATGAAGAATAAATCGGCTAAACCGCTGAACTGATTGAAATACAACGTACCGGAAAAAACATCCCCCGCATCAAGCAGCAAAGTGTGATCGTTCCTGGCTGCGTTTACAGCCGTCACCCTGCGGGCGATATTATCCAGGTGCGCATGCGTGTCATTCGTATGTAAGACGCGCAACGGATAATCCTTCGCCCCCGAACCCACAGCATCAGCAGCGTTCACAGGGAATTCAACGGCTCCGGAAGCAAGTCCGGCAACAAGGGTACTCATGACCAGCAGTTTACCGAAAGCTTTATTTCCCCAAATCATCAATCCATTCCTCCTCTACCACATTTTGATATACTACTCTATTAAATATAAGTAGTAGAGATTTGAATGTAAATCGCTCCAACACAAAAAGCGATTAAAATTTACATTTCCTTGCGTTTGAGCCGTCTAAAGAATAAGAACCGTGGAGCCCGGGTACTTTATGATCAGCAGGATGACATCGAATGAATTCAGGAGGTTAACTATGAACAGCCAACGGGCCAAAGAGATCGTCGCTTCTCCTTCCATGGTAGACGTGACTTGTGACGGTGTACCGATTTACATTCAACATGTCGACGAGAAGAACGAAACCGCGCGGATCTTTCCGCTCGGACAACCGGAGAATGAGAAAGAAGTTGCTTTATCTCAGCTTAATGAGCAATAAAGGACAGGCAGGAGAGATGATTTCGATCATCCCGCCTGCCTTTTTAATTTCCGAACCTCTCTAGTTTACATAATATTTGTTATGTCAATATCATGGGTGCCAGCCAAGATCATCGCGTTGATCCCTGCCAGGAACGCCTGACCGCTCGCTTTGATGATATCGGTATCCATGGCACGTCCCGTGTAGGTTCTTCCTCCCGCTTCAAGCTGAATATTCACGCGGCCGATGGCTTCTTTGCCGTGAGAGATGCTGTTAATCTTATAGGAAGTCAACTTGGCGTCGATGCCGGTTAACGACTTGATCACGCTGTATAACGCATCGATCGGACCGTCCCCGATGGCGCTGCCCTTTCGTTCTTGCCCGTTGATCTTCAAGACGGCGGTGGCGGTCGGGCATATCTCATTGGTAATGACCTGGAATGAAACCAGTTCGAACAGCGAATGGCCGGATTCGTTCTGCACTAGCTGTTCGCTCAGCAGATAGTAGAGATCGTGGTCGTAGACTTCTTTTTTCGCATCAGCCAATGTCAAGAATTGCTGGAACAGCCGTTCGAACCCCACGGCATCGGAGGAATCGAAGCCCAGCTTCTCCACCGCATGCTTGACGGCATGGCGACCGGAGCGGGCCGTCAAAATTAACTCCATGCTTTCAGCCCCCACATCCTCGGGGGACATGATTTCGTATACCTGTTTATCCTTCAGCAAACCGTCTTGATGGATGCCGGAGGAATGGGCAAACGCGTTGTCACCGGTAATTGCTTTATTCACCTGCACGTCAAGTCCCGTCAAATGGGTGAGCAGCCGCGACGTGCGAGTCAGCTCCTTCGCATCGATATTCGTGCGGCAGCCATACAGCGCCTCGCGTACCTTTAACGCCATCACCGCCTCCTCAAGCGAAGCATTGCCTGCGCGTTCGCCAAGTCCATTGATGGTACACTCGATTTTCTCTGCTCCATTCTTGATGGCGCTTAACGTATTCGCAGTAGCCAATCCCAGATCGTTGTGGCAATGCACGCTAAGAATGACCCGATCGTCTAAGTTCTTCAACCGCTCATGGATGCGTCGGATAAGGTGGCCGAATTCCTCCGGCTCTGCGTAGCCAACGGTGTCGGGGACGTTAATCATCGTCGCTCCGGCCTTGACGACAGCCTCAATCGTCTTCCATAAGTATTCGAAGTCCGCACGAGATGCGTCTTCCGTGGAGTATTGAACATCGGGCAGCAGCGTCTTTGCATATTTCACGGCATCGACGCCCATCTGCAGAACGGCATCCTGCGAGCGGTTGAATTTCTTCTCCACATGTACGTTGGAAGCGCCGAGAACGATATGGATCAGCGGGTGCTGCGCCTCACGGATGCTCTCGTATACCGCGTCGATGTCGGCTTTCACGGCTCGAGCCAAAGCCGTAATTCCCACGCTATCCCCTACGCTTCGGGCGATTTGCTGCACCGACTCAAAGTCTCCTTGCGAGGAGGCAGGAAAGCCCGCTTCGATGATATCTACACGGAGGCGCTTCAACTGCTGGGCAAACTCCAGCTTTTGCCGTACATTCAATTTGGCGCCGGGAACTTGCTCCCCATCGCGTAACGTTGTATCCAATACGATAATGTTGCGGTAACGGTCCATCTGTGCGTTCCTCCTTGATTTGTGATTGTGGTTTAAAGTCACCTTTCTTTGCTTCTATGTCAAGCGAGGTTGATTAAACCCGGAATTTAATCAACACAAAAACCCCGTCTCTGCTATAGAGACGAGGTTTAACTCGCGGTACCACTCTAATTCATTTCATGTGATGAAATGATCTCCTTCGATGGCTAACACCATCTATCCTTGTAACGGCGGAATCCCGGCTAGCCCTACATTTCAGGCAGCTGTTCATAGACGAGTTCAACATGACGGACACTGCCGCTTCGCACCAACCAACGGCTCTCTGAAAGGTCAAGTCATCTTTACTATTTCTAATCAACACATTTGGCATATGGAATTATTGGTTATTATATGCACGTGGCGGTGGATTGTCAACATTTTGCTTCGGAGGCTGATGCATTTTAACGTTCCACTGAGGCATGCATTTTATTCGGAGCCTCTTCCCAGGATACGGAATAAGCTTGTCCTTTCGCGCAAAAAATCGAAGACGAGGTGTACGCCGGATCAGCGTCCTTGTTGTAATTCTTTCGGGCGATCACTTTATCCGTCTGATGACATGGCTCATATCCGCCAGATTTCAGCATGATGGATCCTTTCCCGTGCGACATGGATGCAAGCTCTACCCCATAATCCATAAAAGTGGCTACCGGAACAACGCCAGTAATGATCGCCGTCTCGGCACCCGTCTCTGGCGGATCGAATCGGCCGTGAGCCTGCTGGATATCGGTCAATACCTTGCCGAGTTGATCCAATCCTACCTTGATTTTAAACTGATATACCGGTTCCAGAAGCGCATTCTCTGCCTGCTCCAGCGCTTGTCGCAGTGCACGGTAGGTGGCCTCGCGGAAATCCCCGCCGCTGGTGTGTTTGTTATGCGACCGTCCGGTTCGTAACGTCACGCGCACATCCGTCAGAGGAGAACCGGTTAACAAGCCGCGATGCTCCTGCTCCAGCACATGCTGGCCGATCAGGTTCTGATAACCAACGGTTAAATCATCTGCATGACAGGCGTTAACGAAGGTTACGCCACTTCCCCGTTCTCCCGGTTCCAGCCGCAAATGAACCTCCGCATAATGCCCTAAAGGCTCGAAATGTCCGCAGCCCACAACCGGAGCGGTTATCGTTTCCTTGTACAAAATCTCCGGCGGCCCAAACGCGATTTTCATCCGAAAACGCTCCAGCAGCACCTGCTCCAAAATTTCTAGCTGAATCTTACCCATGACATGGATATGTAACTCCTGCAACGCTTCATCCCATCGGGTCCCCAAGGTAGGATCCTCCGCATCCAACAGATGGAAAACGCGAAGAACTTCCTTTAAGTGCAAAGGCGGTTCAAAAAGCACCTTGGATTGTAGCGTAGGCACAAGTTCACGTCGGATCGGATCATGCAAAACGCCTACGGCTTCACCGGAATGAGCTTCGGTTAATCCTGTTACCGCGAACAATTCACCGGCAGTTACGGAATCCGCCTGAACGAAGCGCTGCCCGTTGTATTTGCGGATGCCGGTGATTTTTTCCGTTCGCCGGTCTCCTTCTAGACCAAGAGCAAGTTCATCACGGACCTTCAATGTTCCTTGCAGAGCTTTGAGAAACGTAATTCGAGTTCCTTGCTCATCATGCCGTATTTTGTAGACTCGACCAGCAAACGGAAGCTGCGGATCATACGCGGTTCGGGTTAACCGTTCCAACGCGCCGAGAAAAGCGTCGATACCGATATCAAGCAGCGCCGAACCTCGCAAGCAAGGATAGACTTGCCCGCTCTGAAAGAGCCGAGCCAGGTGCACGTTCCACGTCTCCGCGGTACCGGAGCCTTCCAAAAACGCCTCCAGCAGTGCTTCTTCCCGCTCAGCTAGCCAAGCCTTTTGCGTATCGTCCATACGCCCGCTTTCTGCCCAACTGGATACGTCCAGCACATCACCACTCAACTCGCGGCCTATGTCCTGCAAGACCTGATCCGGATCAGCGCCGGTGCGATCGATTTTGTTGATAAAGAAAAACGTCGGAATCCCGTAGGTTCGAAGCAACTCCCATACCGTCTCCGTATGTCCTTCGACACCTTCCACCGCGCTGACGATGATGATCGCGTAATCGAGCACCTGCAGCGCTCTTTCCATCTCTGCGGAGAAATCGACGTGACCGGGCGTGTCCAACAGAAAATACGTCGATTCGCCGTATTTCATTTCGGCCTGATCAGCGAAAACGGTGATCCCACGCGCTTTCTCAATTTCGTGACTGTCGAGAAAAGCGTCGCGGTGGTCGACCCTGCCTCGATTGCGGATCGTTTGCGTATGGAACAGCAAAGCCTCGGCAAAGGTCGTTTTGCCGGCGTCGACATGCGCCAGCAATCCTATCGTTTTATACATGGCTGCGTCCCCCGCCGCCTAGTTCTTAAAGCTATGAATCGGCGCCGGAATCCGTCCGCCCCGCTCGATGAACGGCGCGCAGTTAAAGGCGTTGACCGGCATAATCGGCGCGTAGCCCAACAGGCCGCCGAATTCCACGATTTCGCCGACGTCCTTACCGATGACCGGGATAATCCGGACGGCGGTCGTCTTGTTGTTGACCATGCCGATCGCCGCTTCGTCGGCGATGATGCCGGATATTGTCGCGGCACGGGTGCTGCCGGGAATCGCGATCATGTCGAGCCCGACGGAGCAGACGCACGTCATCGCTTCCAGCTTCTCGAGCGTCAGCGCGCCGCGCTGCACCGCTTCGATCATCCCGTGGTCTTCGCTGACCGGGATGAAGGCGCCGCTCAGGCCGCCGACGTAGGAGGAGGCCATGACGCCGCCTTTTTTCACGTTGTCGTTCAAGATCGCCAGAGCGGCCGTGGTTCCCGGTGCACCCGCTTCCTCTAAGCCCATCACCTGGAAGATCTCCGCGATCGAATCGCCGATCTCCGGCGTTGGGGCAAGCGACAAGTCGATAATGCCAAACGGCACACCCAGCCGCTTCGAGGCTTCTTGCGCAACCAACTGACCTACCCGGGTCACTTTAAACGCCGTCCGCTTGATGGTTTCGCATAATGTCTCGAAATCCTTGCCCTTCACTTCCTCCAGCGCACGCTTCACTACGCCAGGTCCGCTGACACCCACGTTGATGACGCATTCCTGCTCCCCAACCCCGTGGAACGCCCCGGCCATAAACGGGTTGTCCTCCACCGCGTTGCAGAATACAACCAGCTTGGCGCAGCCGATCGAACCCCGATCCGCCGTCCGCTCGGCCGTACGGATAATGATATCGCCCATCTGTTTGACGGCATCCATATTGATCCCGCTGCGCGAGGAGCCGACGTTCACCGAGGAGCAGACCCGGTCCGTGACAGCCAGTGCTTCAGGGATGCTGCTGATCAGTACGCGATCGCCGTTCGTAAAGCCTTTCTGCACAAGGGCTGAGAACCCCCCGATAAAATTGACGCCCACTTCCTTGGCGGCTCGGTCAAGTGCCTCGGCCACTGGCACAAACGTATCGGTTTTCAGCCCCCCGGCAGCTATCGAAATGGGAGTTACCGAAATCCGTTTGTTGACGATCGGTACGCCAAATTGCTTCTCTAAATCCTCCCCCGTCTTGACCAGATGCTCTGCCGACCGAGTGATTTTATCATAGATGTTACGGTTAAATACGTTCATGTCCTCATGAGCGCAGTCCATCAGGCTGATCCCCATCGTAATCGTACGTACGTCGAGGTTCATTTCACGGATCATCGAGTTGGTTTCTTGTACTTCTACGCGTGAAATCATGCGATTCCCTCCCTTCTTCTTAGATCCGATGCATCGTATTAAAAATATCCTCATGCTGCAGCTTGATTTCCACGCCAATGGTGCGGCCCAGCTCCTGCAGCTCTTCGACCAGCTTCTCGAATTCTTTGGCCGGCGCGGAAATATCGACAATCATCATCATGTTGAAATAGCCTTGAATGATCGTTTGCGAAATATCGAGAATGTTAACGTTATTATCGGCCAGATAGGTGCACACCTTGGCGATAATGCCCACTTTGTCCTTGCCCAGTACGGTGATAATCCCCTTCAAACGAAGTTCCCCCTTTAATTTAAAGACTCCCCCAAGACTTCGGACGAGTCATCTGCTCCGCTTATTATGGCAAAAGAAAACCAAATCATCAATGACCACTTTCACTCGGTGCTGCGGAAAAATAACGCAGTTCGGCTGTCGACAACGGTTTCGATTGCGTTGCGCCTTTCTTGCCATCCGCGCGATTGCCATTGCCGCTCTCGACCTCGCAGTCCGAAGAACGGTACTTGCCCTGCGCAAGTTTCAAATCGATAAAATCGACAACCTGCTGCAGCGAAGCGATTTGCTCAACGATGTTGGCCCGGTGTTGAACCATCTGCTCGACCAGCTCCGGATATTCTCCGGGATCAGCATCGATGGACACCTTCAGGAAGGGCCGCATTTCGTCCAGCGGCATCCCGGTTTTCTTGAGGCAATTCACCAATCGGATCGTATCCAGGTCCTCCTTGCGATAAACGCGGTGTCCATTCTCTTTTCGCTCGGCTCGAGGCAGGAGCGATATTTTCTCATAATATCGAATCGTATCCTCGGTTATCCCGGTTAGCTCCGCGACTTGCTTAATGGTAAAGGTGAGTTTATCTAGCGATTCGATCGCCATGGTTCATCCTCCTGTTCCTAACAAAGTGTCTAATCTGAATTATACAACTTGGAGTCAGCTCCAAGTCAAATTTCATTTTCGTTCATAAAAACAGCTTGACTTGGAGTCGACTCCAAGATCTAGAATCGGCCAGAAGACATCAATAGGGTCTGCAAAACGATTTCAGGAGGAATGATCATGGTGCATACTAATAACGAAAATGTCGCTTTCATAACAGGGGCTAGCTCCGGGATCGGACTCGAGTTAACCCGCAAGCTGCTGAACGAAGGATGGCAAGTCGTCGGATTAAACCGTTCCGATTGGCCAGCGGAAGATCAGGGACTCCAGTCCGCCGCTCGCCAAGGGCAACTAAGAACCTACAAGACGTCGGATTTGTCCGACTTTAACAGCCTACGGCAAGCGCTGGAGCTGATTAAAGCCAACGAAGCGCGAATTGACGTGCTGTTTAACAATGCCGGCCGCAGTTTTCCGGAATTGGAGTATTCGAAGCAAGGACGAGAGCTTCACTACGAGTTAATGACGGTCGTCCCATATATCGTCACGATGGAATTGATGGATTTGCTAAAAAGCGGGCGGTTAAAAACCGTAATCAATACCTCTTCCGCTGTGGTAAGCAGGGTCAAGTCCTTTGATCCGGACCAACTAGCGCGACCGACAACATTCCGCAAGCTATTAGGTCCTTACGCCACATCCAAGCTGGCGCTCTCCTTATGGACGAAATCCATCGCCCCCAAGCTTGTGGCTGAGGGCATCGAAATTCGCAGCGTCGATCCGGGAGGTAACAATACCCTGCGGAAGGGAAAACGCTCGGGACTCCCCATCTGGTTAAAGCCGATCATGAAATTCTTCTTCTCCCCGCCGACCCATGGGGCTGGCTTGCTGTATGCCGGCGCACGTGGTAAGCACCAAGGCCATACCGGCGTCTTTCTGATGAAGGATCAGCCTGTAGAGCTGAAGTTCCGGGAGCATGCCCAACATGTGCTGGACCAGGTATGCACAATCTATGAAACCGAGTTTCTCGGTCGATAACGGCAGAAACAAAAGAGATTTGCTCCGCCGTTCGATCAGCAGGAACAAATCTCTTTTTTTACCGAAATATCCGGTTCCGTTTGGCCTCGTATTGCTTCTTCAGTAGCGCAAATAGAATGGCGTCAACGAACTGGTTCTTCTCAAAAAACGTTTCCTTCAGATAACCTTCCTCGTGGAAGCCGGTCTTCTCCAGCAAGTACCTGGACCGAATATTGTCCGGGTCGATAAAGGCTTCAATCCGGTTGAGCCCCAAATCCTCGAACCCGAAACGCAGAATTTCCTGCAGTACTTCGGTCATAACGCCTTGGCGCCAATAATCCGGGTTGAGCTCATAGCCGACCTCGGCTTTATAATGATTCTTCGACCAGTTATGAAATCCGCAGGTGCCGATCACCCGGTCGCTTTCAGCTTTGACCGTGATTGCCCAACGGAAGCCCTGCTTCTCCAAATAACGGCTGTTCCACATTTGGATCAACTCTTCGGCTTCCCGGAGCTCCACGAAACGATCCAGATCGTAATATTTGGTCACTTCGTCGTTGGAGAGATAATGGAACAAATCGGCGGCATCTTTCGAAGTTAGCCTTCGCAGTACAAAACGCTCCGTTTCCAGTTGAGGGAACAATTTCATAACGACCGGTCCTTTCCTAGAGTTTACGTAAATCTATTATAGGTGAAGGACTACGCCGAAAGGAAGAGTCAAAAACGCGTGAGTTGATCCTCTACGACTCAGGCAACAACGGTAAGTCTAATTCCGATGCCAAACGGATCGCTTAAACGGAGTTCATTCCCCTCCCGCTTATAGGCCACCTTCGCTTCAGCCAACCGGCTCTCAACGGCTTCCAGTGCCGGAATATCCGGCAGCTCCGTTGTGAAGTAGCGGATGCCGACCGCATCCTCGGGTGCTGGAGGCGCACCTTTGCCGGCCCATAAGTTCAGGCCGATATGGTGATGGTAGCCGCCAGCGGAGACGAATAACGCCGCCGCGCCATAATGGGCGGTGACCTCGAATCCGAGGATGCCACAGTAGAACTGTTCGGCTTGAGTTAAATCGCCGACGTGGAAATGCACGTGTCCCATACGGGTGCCTTCCGGCAATCCATTCCATTCGGCTTGCTCGGACAGATTCAACAAGTTTTCCACGTCCACAGGATCCGTGGTCATCTTCACTTCGCCACTAGCGTTTTTTTGCCAGGTATCACGAGGACGGTCAGCGTAAATCTCAATGCCGTTTTGATCCGGATCGTTTAAATATAACGCCTCGCTGACCAGATGATCGCCCTGTCCAACCGGGATTTGATGACGGATGAGATTTCGCAAGGCAAGTCCTAGCGTCACTTGGTCCGGAACTAAAATGGCAAAATGATATAAACCGGATACGGACCGCTCGGGCAACACCCGATAGCGTTGATCTGCTTCCAGAATGAGCAAAGGGGTTTTGCCATCTGCGGTTAATTCGGCGATCGTGCCGTTCTGGTGCAGCACCTGAAAGCCGATGACCTCCTGGTAAAATGCGACAGACCGATCGAGATCGCGGACTTTTAGTTGAACAACGCCGATTTGTGCGGCGGGATGAATAGGCAAGGGATAAGCCATGAACAATTTCCTCCTTCGGATCGTAACGTTTCAATAATCCACTTAAATGTAACTGCGGTTGTTACAAAAGAGTCGTTGTAATCAGTATAGTTACAGGATGTGATCTTGTCAATTTTGCATCAAAAAAAGCCCCCTGCTCTAGGGGGCTCTACACTTTCCGCATGTTTGCAGCCTCCTGCGATTAAACCGAAGGGGCTTTCGCCGAGATATCGTTTACCACATCCTGCAACGTCACGGCCGCCAAGGTGTTCTCCATCGCTTTTTGGGCCAGGGAGAAAATCGGCTCGATGGTCGATTGAATATTCTTGCCGACCGGACAATCCGGGTTGGGATGATCATGTACGGCAAACAATCCATCTTCCTCCACGACATGCACCGCGCGGTAAACGTCAAGCAGTGTGATCTGATCTAGCGGCCGCGACAGCTTCGACCCGGCAACCCCCGTGCGCACTTCAACCAAGCCCGCTTTATTTAGCATGCCCATAATTCGGCGGATCACAACGGGGTTCGTATTTACGCTGCCGGAGATATACTCCGAAGTGCTAATCCCGTCCTTGTTAATTTCAAGTAGGGATAAAATATGAATGGCCACGGAAAATCTGGAACTGATTGTCATGATAAGCCTATCCCCCATTCCCATCTTCTTGTAACCATATTAGTTACTTGAGGAGTGGAATGTCAACCGCCTTTCTCACCGCGGAAGAGGGAATCCTACCTCGCCTTCTATCTTCCGTCCAGCAAGTTGCCTAAACCGCCTAACAGGCTGCCTTCATCTTTGCGGCCCGAATAACGGGATGCGGACAACACGCGGTCCGCCAAACGGCTAAACGGCAGCGATTGGACCCATACTTTGCCAGGGCCGCGCAGTGTCGCGAAGAAGAGCCCTTCCCCGCCGAACAGAGCCGTCTTTACGCCTTTCACGAATTCGATGTCATAGTTGACCGAAGACGTCATAGCCACTAAACAGCCGGTGTCCAGACGCAGCACTTCGCCGGGAGCCAAGTCTCTTTCAATCACCAAGCCACCGGAATGCACGAAAGCCAGACCGTCCCCTTCGATTTTCTGCATGATGAAGCCTTCTCCGCCGAAGAAGCCGGTACCGAGTTTGCGTTGGAACTCGATCCCCACCGACACCCCTTTAGCGGCACACAGGAAAGCGTCTTTTTGGCAGATGATTTTGCCGCCAAGCATTTGCAGGTCGAGCGGCACGATTTTGCCGGGATACGGGGAAGCGAAGGTGACGGCCTGACGATTGTAGCCGGCATTGGTGAATACGGTCATAAACAAACCCTCACCCGTGAGCATCCGTTTGCCCGCCCCCATCAGTTTGCCCATGAGTCCGCCGCCTTGATTGCTGCCATCGCCAAAGATCGTCTCCATTCGGATATCCGGGTCCATCATCATAAAGCTCCCGGCTTCAGCGATCACGCTTTCTCCTTGATCCAAGTGAACCTCCACGCACTGCATTTCATTGCCGATAATCCGATAATCGATTTCATGTGCATTCATGAAATAAACGCCTCCAAATGAATGAATTTTAATTATGTAATGTCATGAATTAGGAGTGCTTCAAAATAGCTCGAATCACGGAGTAGCTGATCAAGCTGCGATCCCGATAGACCGCCGCAACCGAATCGGGATGCTCACCGAGGATGCCTTTTTGCAAAATGGCTGCGCCAAATCCGCGTTCCACCGCCCCATTAAACGTAAAGGTGACGCAGTGTTCGGCGGCAAAACCGCATACCACCACGAAATCGATGCCCTGTTCGCGGAGGAGTTGCTCGAGATCGGTTTTCCAAAACGAGTTGTTCCATGCTTTAGAAATCCGCAGGTCGGATTCAGCCAGCTTCACCTCAGGAATCACCTCGTACCCTGGAGTCCCTTCGCCCCCATCCTTATCCTGGACGACAACGACCGGCCGCCCCGCCTCCCTGAACATGTCGGCGACCGCATTAATGTACTCGCATGCTCCCGCAATTTCGCTTTGGATTCGCGGATGGTTCAAAAAGGCTTGCTGCATATCGATGATCAATAAAGCCGGTTTCATGCGTGATCCTCCTTTATCGCCCGCTTATAGGCGCCTAATTTCTTACATTATACACGATCCGCGAACCCGCCGTCGTACTCAATGCTGAAGTTTTTTAGTTGCATTCTACAAAAGCAGTTGACCCTCACATTAATGTTAGGGTTTATAATGAATCCAAGAAGGCAGGTGATTCGTAGGCGATGAGAATCGGTGAATTGTCCAAGGCAACCGGCGTCAGCATCCGCTCGCTTCGTTATTACGAAGAGCAAGGTTTGATCTCCTCGCAACGGCTGGCAAACGGATACCGTGATTACCATAGCTTTTCCGCCGAACAGGTGAAGACAATTCAGTTCTATTTAAGCCTGGGGCTTACGACGGAGCAAATCGCTGGCTTCCTGCATTGCGTCATGACCAGCAAAGAGGCGTTCTGCCGCCAGATTATGCCCGTTTACCGCAGTAAGCTGAAGGAAGTCAGTGAACAGATTGAGCTGCTGCAGGCAATCAAGGTGAATCTGGAGGAGCGGATCCGCCATATTTTAAGCGAAAATCCCGAAATGGAGATGAATGAGAATGGCAACGAAACGGATTGAACATGAAAATGAGTTTGTACAGGCGTTACAAGCGCCGGGTCTGACCCTCGTCGACTTTGACGCACCCTGGTGCCCACCATGTAAGGTGTTATCCCCTATATTGGATGAGCTGCACGAAAGCTATGACGGCGCCATTAACCTACTGAAGGTCAATTGCGATGAGCTGCCGGCTTTGGCCGCACAATTTAGCGTGATGTCCATGCCGACCGTGATTTTCTTCCATCAGGGCCAGCCTGTAGAGAAGCTGATTGGTCTGCGCCCGAAGGAAGCCTATACGAGTTTGATCGCGAAGTATCTATTACCGTCCCAAACGGCTTAAAGTAAAGGATAACGGGGAACAACCTCCAGGAAATGCTGCCCTATTCAGTGGAATGGGAGCAAACTTGGAGGTTTTATTTATATTTTTATATCGGTGTTGTTGATTTGAGCTTCAAGAACATCGTATAGGGCTAACTTATAATTGATCTTGTCAAGGTTTCGATAAAGTTCGCTTATTTTCTTCTCGATCTCCCCTTTATGTTCAAGCATCATTTTCTTACGCTCCGCAATGGTCTCATCACCTTCGTGAAACAATCGTACATACTTCTGGATTTGAACAATGGGCATACCGGTTAATCGAAGCGCGGTGACAAAATGAACCCACTCTAAATCTTCCTGATCATACAGACGCTTTCCGTTATCGTCTCGTTTAACAAAGGGAAGCAATCCCTCAGTTTCATAGTACCGTAGTGTGGAAGCGGTAATTCCTGTCATGAGTGTCACTTCTTTAATGTTCATCATCTGGATACTCCCCTCCGATTCGTTAAAGTTAACTTTAATTTATATTCAAATCATTTTTAACCCGATCATAGCAAAAAACTTCTTTAAACGCTATATATTCAAAATAATTAAATGAATTTAGCAGCTTAGTGCAGTAAATAAATCACGCTTGACTTCAAGTTCACTTTAACATGTAAGCTATACAGGTAAAACTTTAATCTAAATCATGAAAGGATGGAGAGTCATGAAAACGAGAAGTTTAGGCCATGGTGAGTTAGAGGTTTCTGCTATTGGTTTAGGGTTAATGGGGATGTCGGAGCTGTATGGGAAAGCCGATGATCAAGCCTCAATCCGCACCATTCATCGTGCTCTGGAACTAGGCGTTACTTTGCTGGATACAGCCGATTGCTACGGTAACGGACATAACGAGGAATTGCTCGGCAGAGCCTTGAAAGGACGTCGGGATCAGGCCATTATTGCGTCAAAGTTTGGTGTGGGGCCTAATTTTGAAGGCGTCTTTGGTCATCCCGAATATGTAAAAGGAGCGATCGATCGAAGTCTTATGCGTTTAGGTGTGGATCATATCGACTTGTATTACTATCATCGCATCGATCCTACTGTACCCATTGAGGAAACTATAGGAGCGATGTCTGATTTGGTGAAAGACGGGAAAGTCCGCTATGTAGGATTGTCGGAAGCCTCCAGTGACACAATACGTCGGGCCCACGCTATTCATCCCATTTCGGCTTTACAGACGGAATACTCCCTCTGGAGCCGTGAAGTCGAAGCAGACATTCTTCCTACCGTCAACGAACTCGGGATCACGTTTGTGGCTTATAGTCCTTTGAGCCGAGGCTTTCTCTCCGGTGCTGTAAGTAAATTTGAGGATTTTGCCCCCTCGGATTACCGAAGACAACTTCCTCGATTTCAGGGCGAGAATTTCCAACTTAATCGGGCTTTGGTGGACAAAGTGAAGGAACTCGCTGAAGAGAAGAACTGTACCCCAGCGCAATTGGCTATTGCTTGGACAATGGCCAAAGGAGCTTTGCCGATTCCTGGAACGAAACGGATATCTTATTTGGAGGAAAATATAGGTTCGCTGGATGTGGAACTCTCTTCCGAAGATTTACGCCAGATCGATGAGATGATGCCACCTACTTCCGTAAGCGGAGATCGTTACTAAGGCCTTAACAAAAATAAACCAGCCAGCTGCCGATTTGTGGATCGGCGACTGGCTGGTTCTCTGTTCGCTTCGTTTCATTCGTAGACATGAATATCGCGGAGTTGTTTGGCTTGCTCGATATACGGCCCCTCCGACAAGTTGTTAAATGCCAGATGGGTAGCCCGTAAACTCAGCAGTTGATCACCGGGCTTGAGTCCAAATTCTTGCCACGTTGTTAGCGGCAGCGTAAAATACCCTTTGCTGTTTAAATAAACCCAGCAGAACGAGCGTTCTTTGAAGGTAATGGCCTGCCCTTCCGGGATGGCGAATTGCTGAATCTGAGGAATGCTGGCGAAAATCGTGGCAAGCGGTGAGTTTGCAATCAGTTCTTTGCAAACGACGCTAAAGCCTTTGGCCGTATTCCGACCTGTCATCAGTATAATGTTGGAATCCGGGCGAATCTGGTACTCATGCAGGGCTTGATCCGGAAGGTAAAATGATCCGTCGGGAAGAATTTTGCTCCACGCGTAAAAGTACTTCCCGCCTTTGGCATTCACTGCCATGTCTATCATCCCCCGAGCGTAATGATTATCTATCTAGAGGTAATTCAACAAGTCATCAATCTGACTTATGAATGTCTACCTATTAGAATAATCATCGCCCAATCACGGGGGCGTGAGATATGATTTTGATCACCTTGGATGTCTTGTTGAAATAAGATTGGCAAAACCTATTCGGTCAGTTCTTCGATTTTCTCGGCAAAATACAGCTTATGCGCCTTGAGTACGATGATCTTCAGCATCATATAGATAGGAATGGCCAAGATCATGCCCAGGATGCCGCCAAAGTCACTGGCCACGAGCAACAAGACGATCGTTGTTAAAGGGTGGATATTGATCGTTTTGCCGTAGATGTACGGGGAGATTAAATTGCCTTCGATTTGCTGCGCCACCACCACGATAAGGATGACCCATACCACCATGGATGGGGAGACGGTAAACGCCACAATGACACAAGGAATCGCTCCGAGCAATGCCCCAAAATACGGGATGAAGTTAAATAGCGCACCAACGACTGCCAGAAGTAACGGGTACGGTAAGCCGATCAGCCAAAACCCAATGAAGCTCATAAAGGCGAGCAGCACGGCGCTAATCATCCGTCCGGCGATAAATCCCTTCAGCATATTGTCAATCTCATGAATGACGCCTGCCCCGTCCCGGCGATATCGAACCGGAAGCATCCGTACCAGTGACGGCGTGACCCGCTCGTCTTCTTTCAACATGTAATAAAGCAGGAGGGGCACCGTACCAACCACAATGACGAAATCATTTAGAAAAGTCACCACGTGCGATAAATAACCGGAGATGGCTTCCATGGCTGAGTTCAGATATTCCGTCACTTTGTTCATCAGCTCCGGACTCGTTTCGTCCGTCACCATTGAGAGATAACGGTTATTGCGGAAGTCGTTCATCTGCGATTGTACGCCGTCGATCAACTTTGGTACGTTGTTCATGAATTCGATGATCTGCTTCTGCAGCGGCGGCCAAACAACGATCAGGAAAATCGTGATCACTCCCGCGAACATCAGATAAATCAGCAGAATCGAAAGCATCCGGTTCAGCTTCTTGCGCTCTAGAAACTGAACGATCGGTCGAAGCAGGTAATAGAGAAATCCGGAAATCGTCAGCGGGACAATCAAAATAGACACAAGCGTTACCAGCGGGTTAAAGATAAAGCTGACCTTGGACAACAAATAGATGATCGTCAATACCAAAATGATCCCCAGCGATGTTCGGTAAAACGGGTGTTGCCACACGGTTTGTTCCTCCTCTCCCTCTCTCCCGGTACGCCGGAAGAGTTACGGATTAAACCTCTGGAAGTGTATCCAGCGCGGCGTCCAATAAGATATCAAACCAATCGTCGTCCTCCTCGAGCCGCGCATCAACCGCAAGGAATTGTTCTTCCACTCCGGGCTCATTCGCATAGTGAAGGCTGTAATCCCAATCCTTCCCCTTTTGGCTAAAAAACGTAATTTCGTAGCTTGCTTTGTGCGAACTGACATCAAAGACGGTTTTGCCTATGTAAGACCCGTCCTCCTCTCGCTTCATTTCTGCGTGAACAATACTCAACTCGGTCATGCATCACAACTCCTTTATCCGGCAATTACTTATATTCATATTGGACAGTCTTCTTGCAATATCGTACCATGTTTTAAGTCAATAGCAATATGCAGAACATGTACGGAGGTGACTTCCCTTGCCGAAACGAAAAAAAACGGCGCTTTCGCCCGCAAAAATATTAACCTTCGGCTTTGCGATGGTAATCACGCTGGGTGCATTTTTGCTATCGCTTGCTCCCGCAACGGCGGAGGGCCATCGGCTTGATCTCATTGATGCGTTTTTTACCGCTACTTCGGCCGCTTGCGTAACCGGACTGGCTGTCGTGGATACCGGCACGCATTTCACCGTGTTCGGACAGATCGTCGTCCTGCTGCTAGTACAGATCGGGGGGCTCGGTTTTACGACGGTAGGCACCTTGATCTCGCTGGCGTTCAACCGCCGGATTTCGCTGCGTGAACGGCTGGTACTGCAGGAATCGCTGAACCATCATCAGATCGGCGGCTTGATGCCGTTGATCCTGCGTGTCATGGCGTATTCCTTAACGATCGAAGCGGCCGGCGCACTGCTGTTGTTCGCCCGGTTCGCCCGCGACATGCCGCTGGGACAAGCGTTGTATTTTGGCGTCTTTCACAGCATTTCGATTTTCAATAACGGCGGCTTCGATTTATTCGGCCGAATTCATGGGCCTTTTAGCGGGTTGGCCGAGTACGCTGGCGACCCGTTCGTCAACCTTGTCGTCATGCTTTTGATTTTCCTTGGCGGGATCGGCTTCATCGTTATTGCCGACCTGCTTGGTTATAAGCAAAACCGGCGATTGTCCCTACATACCAAGGTTGTCCTGACGATGTCCGGCATTCTGACGGTCGTCGGCGCAGTGATCTTATTGTTGATCGAAGCGAATAATCCGCATACCCTGGGTCCAATGAATTGGATGGACCGCATCTTCGCCAGTTTGTTTCATTCCGTCAGCTCCCGGTCCGGCGGAGTCAGCACCGTATCGGTAGTGGATATGGAGCAATCGAGCCAGTTTTTATTGATTTTGCTCATGTTCATCGGTGCGGCCCCCGGATCGACCGGCGGCGGGATCAAAGTCACGGTGTTCGCCATTTTGCTCGGGGCGATCTATGCGATGATGCGCGGTAAGCAGGATATTGTCTTCTTCCGCCAACGTCTACCCAAGGCTTCGATCATAAAGGCAATTACGCAAACATGGCTGGCGATGTTCTTGGTCATTTCCGTCGCCATGGCATTATCCGCGCTCGAGGACGTTACGTTTCTGAACCTGCTCTTTGAGACGACCTCCGCGTTTGCCACCGCCGGTTTGAGCCTCGATGTGACGCCAAAGCTGACTGAGATCAGTAAGGTGCTGCTCTGCGCGGTCATGTTCCTCGGACGGATCGGACCGTTGACGTTGGCTTATGCATTTACCTCGAGGTCCAAGAAGGAATTGCTGAAGTACCCGGAAGGCAAAATTATTATTGGCTGACCCCTTCGACCCGCATTACAAATTCGTTTTGAGATGGTGTATGATAAGACAATAACCTATTTCCAAAGTATGGAGGAGACCGTAAATGTCCGATTTTCAAACGAAACTGGAAAAATATGCAGAACTGGCCGTCAAAATAGGCGTGAACGTACAGCCCGGCCAAAACCTGATCATCAACGCGACCATTGATTGCGCGGAACTCGTCCGTCTCATCGTCAAGCAAGCTTATGAAGCCGGTGCTAGATTCGTCAAAGTCAACTGGAGCGACGATGTGGTTACTCGTCTTCGCTATGATATGGCTGCGGAGGATTCCTTCCTGGATGAACCCAAATGGTATGCCGGCGAAATGCTGGAATTCGTGGAGAGCGGTGCGGCTGTGCTGCACGTGATTTCATCCGATCCCGACTTGTTGAAAGGCGTTTCCACCGAACGTCTCACCAACCATCAGAAAACTTACGGTAAAGCAATGAGCAAATACCGTGAGATGCAAATGTCCGATAAATTCAGCTGGTCGATCGTTGCGGTTCCATCCAAGGTATGGGCGGATAAAGTGTTCCCTAACCTTCCGGAAGAACAACGTGTTCAGGCCTTGTGGGAAGCCATTTTCCGCACGGTTCGCCTGGACCAGCCGGATCCGATCGCCGCTTGGCAGCAGCACATCGACAATTTAACGCAGAAATCCGACTACTTGAACGCAAAGCGCTATAAGAAGCTGCATTATAAAGCTCCAGGAACTGACCTCACGATCGAGTTGCCGGAAGGCCACCTGTGGGTTGCAGCCGAAAGCCTCAACGCGCAGGGAAATACGTTCCTGGCAAATCTGCCGACAGAGGAAGTCTTTACCGCTCCGCACAAAACGGGGGTTAACGGTACAGTAGCTGCTACGAAGCCACTTAGCTACCGGGGCACCATTATTGACCGCTTCTCGTTGACTTTCGAAAACGGGCGTATCGTCGACTATCAAGCTGAAGTTGGCGCCGACGTTCTGAAGCAGCTTGTCGAGTTGGACGAAGGCTCGCATTACCTGGGCGAAGTGGCGCTTGTACCGCACAACTCCCCGATCTCGCAATCAGGCATTCTGTTCTACAATACGTTATTTGACGAGAATGCATCCAACCACCTGGCGATCGGCAATGCCTACGCCTTTAACCTAGACGGCGGGAAATCGATGTCCCAGGACGAACTGTCGCAGCGTGGATTAAATTCCAGCCTGGCGCACGAAGACTTTATGGTCGGATCCGCCGAGATGGATATTTATGGCGTTACCGCGGACGGTACAGAGGAACAGATCTTCGCGAAAGGAAACTGGGCATTCTAACCTGAGAAATTCAAAAAGCGCCCCTGGCAGATCCGTTCTGCCAAGGGGCGCTTTTTAGGATGTAATCCTAATTTAGGATTCGACATTCGCTGATATCATGGATGACGCATGGGCCCGGCTGCGCTGGATCATCACAGCGGCCACACTTAAGAGAACCAGCAACGCTAGGAACCCGGCCAATACCCATGCCGTCGTGTCCGCGCCGCCAATGTCCATCGTCTCTCCCACCAACAGAGGCAACAATGCGCCCCCCACGCCGCCTGAAGCGATCAATAAGCTGGGGGTCGTTTCCTCAGAGCCCGGCAACAGCTTGTTGGCAAAGACGAGCGCGATGGAGAAAAGTCCCGACATAAATAAACCAAACAGAACGATGAAGGTGAACAGCAAAGCCATCCCTCCGCTCCAAGCAAACAGAGCAATGACGATGAAACTGATCAGGCAGCCCAAGGTCACGTAACGGCTATAGGAAATACGTTCCGCGATGACACCGGCAAATAAACGACCGATCGTCATGGCCACCCAGAAAAGAGTCACACTGAACGCAGCGGTTGGCTTAGTGATTCCGAGCTTCTCGATCAATAGAGACGGCAAGAAATTAACGAAGCTCATTTCCGTGCCGACGTATACAAAGAAGAAAACAATAAAGACAACGAGCAGCAGCCCTCGGGTTCCCTGGTACGGTTTCAGCCAATCCCCCTTCTCTGCCGTCTTCACACCTCTAGCTTGAAGGGTCTCTTTAAAATCACCGAAGCGGCCTTTTCCCCAGGCGAACAAGAGGACGAATGCCAGAACCGAGACTAACAGGAAGGTATACCGCCAAGACTCCAATCGAATAAAGGCACCTGCAGCCAGCGGCATCAGGAGTGCCCCGAGTCCGAAGAAGACTTCTAACCTGCTCATCGCCACGGCAGTTCTCTCCGTGAAGGAAGCAATAATGATGGTTCCGATCACCGCTTCTATCATCCCAAATCCAAAGCCGGCTACGGCTCCAACAGCATACATCCATTCCCAAGGCGGAAGCAGCGTATAAACGAACTCCCCCGCACACAACATTCCGGTAGCGATAAGCAAACCATTCAACTTCCCGAGTCTTGCTATCAACAAGGGGGATACCAATACTCCCACAAGGAAGCCGGAAAACTGGGCGAAGATCAACATCCCCCCGTCACCGTAGGTTCTACCGTAATGTTCCAGCAAACTAGGCATCAACGAACCGACCACAACATGCGCCAATCCGATCAGTAGATAAGACCAACATCCCATCCAAAACAAACGCTTCACGAATTCTCTCCTCTCGCCTTACACAGCTGCAGAACACACACTTCCTTTATTGTAATAGATCACTACAGTTACGTCATCTGTAGAAACCTGGCGAAATAGATCGGCATTTTGTAATATTCATGGTAAAACATTCCTTTTATTGTGAATGTAGAGTAAAATTGGGATAGTGGATTGCTAGAATGGGATTAAGGATACGAGATAGAGAGGTAACTTTATGTCCAGTCAGTTACAGTGCTTACTTACCGCTAATTATTTGGAGCTCCCCGAACATGTCCAGGAAGAAGTCTACTACGCCTATTTCGATTTGGTATACGGTACTGTTTATTATAGGGTCAAGGATCATCAAGCAACCGAGGATATTATCCAGGAAGCGTTCCTGATGGTTGTCCTCAAGAAACCGACTTTCGATAATGAAATCAGCTTACGCGCATGGTTAAGGACGGTCTCACGGAATATGGCCATCACCTACTTGCGTAAAAATCGGAAACACGACAATTCCGTTGACACAGATTGTGCACTACAGGAGATCGCCGCCACGGCATGGCCGGAGGACTCTGTCGAGGGGTGCGTGGAAACCAAGCTGCTGGAAGAAGCCATCAGTTCGTATTTACATCATATTAAACCAGAATACCGCATGCTGCTCGAATATCGCTGGAAGCAAGGCCTTAGTTATAAAGAAATAGCCGATCGAATGGGGTTATGCGAGAATCTCGTCCGTCAACGGTTATTTCGTACCCGGGAAGGGATTAGAAAAATGCTGAATACGGAATGGGAAGAACAAAAACCGGATGCCTCGATCTAATAGAGACATCCGGTTCTATTTGCTTTTATGCGCCGGCTTCTTCCAACGGCAACAGCTGTTGGCGTATGAGCTTCACGCGAGAGATTCGCTTGTTGTCGGTTTCCTCCACCACGTACGTATATTCGCCGTATTCCACCGTTTGCCCCACCTGCGGTGGCAGGATATCGATCCGTGAATACAGCCAGCCGCCTATGGTATCATAATCGTCGGAATCCAGCTCCAGACCGAATCGGTCATTAATCGACTCAATCAACATCAACCCATCGATCGAATACTCATGGGTATCCGACTGTTCGATGCCAGGACGTTCCTCGTCGAACTCATCCTGAATTTCGCCGACGATTTCCTCGACGATGTCCTCCAACGTGACCATACCGGAGGTTCCGCCGTATTCGTCGATTAAAATGGCGATTTGCGTTCTCCCCCGCTGCATCCGTTTCATCAAATCGCTGATCGGGATGGATTCCGGCACAGCCATGATCGGACGAATCAAATCGCGAAGATTGCGGGTTTGAGAGCGTATCAAATCCTTAATATGAATAAATCCGATGATATGGTCTTTGTCCTGATTGCATACGGGATAACGGGTTCTTGTGCCTTCCAGGGCGATTTCCAGGTTTTCTTCCAGCGAATGCTGAGTATACAAACAAATCATTTCGGTCCGGGGAATCATGATTTCCCGGGCGGTGGTATCCGCAAACTCAAAAATGTTATCCACTAACGACATTTCCGTGCTGTCGATCAATCCGCTTTCGCTGCTCTCTTTCATCATCACTCGAATTTCTTCCTCTGTATGCAACGAGTCCTGCTCCGACACCGGCGCGATGCCGAACAATCGCAAGAGACCGGCGGACAATCCGTTTAACAGCCAGATGAACGGGTACATCAGACGGTAAAATATTCGCATCGGCCAGGCGAACCATAACGTAATGGCCTCAGCCTTGCGGACGGCGATCGTTTTCGGGGCTAGCTCCCCCAACACGATATGAAGAATAGCGATAAGAATAAACGAAACCGCTAACGAAACGATAAACCCTGGCCTATCACCCAAACCCATCATTTCAAACAGCGGCCCAAGCATGCGGGATACCACCGGTTCTCCTAGCCAGCCGAGCCCAAGCGAACTGAGGGTAATCCCTACCTGGCAAGCCGACAAATACCCCTCTAATCGGCCTAACTGTTCTTTAGCGATCCTTGCATTCCTTCGCCCCTCATCGGCTAAAGCCTCGATCCGGGAGCTCTTCACTTTCACGATGGCAAATTCGGCCGATACGAAAAAACCGTTTAGCAACACCAATAACACCATGAATCCTACAGAATAAAGACTCGGTAAAGGGTCACCCAATACGTTTCCTATTCCCGCCGGTTTGGCGACGAATAGGTGCACCTCCTTCGTGGATTAAAATCATCGAACTTCCATTGCTTTTCATATGAGAACTGCAGCGTTAATTTCCCAAGGGATCCATCTCCTTTTGCCATGCAATTGCATCCTGTATGATGAATTCTTCTTAATTATATTATTATACACTACACAGTCAAACGCTGCGGTATTCCTGACGAACAGGCGTGGCAGGCTTGAAAAATAAAAAAAGGCCCCTCTTGGAAGGGGCTTAAGAATTTTATCGTCTGGTCGGCGGCGGCGAACCGATTACGCCGGGATATTGATAGACGAGCGGCTCGTCGAACGTCGCATAGTCAAAATTAACCATCAGCATGACCGTCCGCACGCCGGTAACCGGATCACTGATGATGATATGATCGCGACCGGCGGCTTCCAGCACGCCTTTGAAAACCTTCGCGTTCCACTCGCTGTTGTTCTCGTATGTCATGTAGAATGTGCCGATTTTGCCTAAATTCAGACGGAAAATGTTCTCGATGTACGATTGCTCATAGTTCTGAATCGGCATGGGCATGACAGTGCCCCCGGGCGTCATCGGGCTTCCGCTAGGCACTTGCGGCGGCATTGCCCCTCCCGTTTGCTGCGGATATCCGCCTAATCCAGGCATTGTCGGATAAGTACCATGGCCTGCGGGATAAGCTGCCGGCCGAAATTGCTGAGTAAACATGCAATTCATTCCTCCTCATGATTGGTCAAACGAAAGGTTGAATTTAATAAACGGAAGGGCAGTCTTCCACGGATGGAGAAAAGAAACAGTGCGCTTTAAACCGGCCGGTGTTCTGCTGATTATACCAGGTTGCCGGGCAATCTCCCGCAGGCCGGAAAAACCACAAGGCGTTGGATGCTGGCCAAATCCGTTCACCATTGATGACGCGCTGTGCCAATCGAATATCGCGGTCGCGAGCCCTTTGGTAGAAATAGCCCTTCACCGTAGCTTCGAATCCGCCAGGATTTTGAAACACCATTCGGTTCATGTCACGGATATCCTGAAAATCAAGGCAGTTGCCCAAGATCCGGTTCACGCCGACATTGCCGACCATCAGCATGCCCTGCTCGCCTTCCCCTTCCGCTTCCGCGCGCATCAGGCGCGCCAGCAGTCTAACATCTTCGGAGTTTGCTTTAATGACGGCCAATTTGGCTCCCCCTCCCTCTCTGCTGAACGATATATCCTATGTGCATCCGCCTATCTTGGTGCTTAGCACTGGAAAAAATTCGGTGTCAAGTACCCGACTAACCACCTGCATGTGAATACGGTTACAATATTGAACATTTCGTGACTATTTCTATGGACGCGCTTACACGAATAGCATATACTGTAGATGAATAACGTTTATTTATACGTTTTTGCTGGTTTCGTTATAAAACGGTTGCTTCATTTTACCTTTTAGGAGGTTACCTCATGAGAATCGCGATTATTGGCGGCGGTCTGGCCGGGCTTACGGCTGCTGCATACCTGTCGGACAGTGACACGTCCGGAACAGTGTTTGAACGGAGCCCGCAGCTCGGCGGACGGGCCTTCACTTATGAAAAATCGGGATTTACTCTGAACTACGGAGCACACGCAGTATACGGCATCGACAGACATACGCTCCATTCCATGGAAGAAGAGCTGCATTTGAAATTCCAGAGCAAACAGGTGGATAAGCGTAAAGTGGTGTACGCCAAACACGGGCATTTAACCCCTGCCCCGCTCGATTTCGTCAACATTATGAAAACGGATGTACTAACGCCAAGGGAGAAAGTCCGCTTCGTCGCCGAAATCGCCGCTGTGATCGGTAACATCCATCATTTGAAACAGCATCGGACTCTCGGCGATTACTTGGACCACTCGCACGCTTCGGCGGACGTCAAAGAATTGTGGGAACATCTCGTATGTTCCAACTTCTTCATTACCCCGGAGGAAGCGCGCAAAGTGTCCGGCGAGGTTATCGCCGAATACTATCACAACCTATTCCTCTCCGGCCGACCGGTTAGCTACATTCTTGGCAGTTGGGCGACGATTACCGATCAACTGATCGATAAAATTGGCGCCAACGACGCTTGGGACATCGCCGTCAAGGAACCGGTCGAATCGATTACGATGGAAGACGGTAAATTCGTGTTAAATACGAAGACCCGGCAACAACTCGTATACGATCAAGTGATCTTCGCAATGCCGGTCCAACAAGTGACCAAACTGCTGGAAGACACACCTTGGGCAAGTACTCTGGATCCCTACAAGAATAACACTTCGACCGAAGTGCTCGTTTACGATGTTGGATTTACCAAAGTTGTAGCCCGTCCATTCCACTATATCAGCGATATGGATCATAAAATATTCATCAGCGATGTCTCTGCCACCGACTATACCGTGGCCCCCGTGCATGGACAGTTACTGCAGGGGATTGCTTACTTGAACGATGACTTCACGGACGAGGAGCAGAAGAAGCAATACCTGGAGCAGAAGACCCAGCAAATGGAAGCGTTGTTTGATACGTACTATCCAAACTGGCGCGAGTTTGTGGAAGTGAAGCGGGTGTCCAAGAAAGCGATGGTCGCCAGCGTCAAGAATATTCACACCAACAAGCTGCTGCCGAATCGTTTAGCTGGCGTACCTCTCTTCTTCTGTGGAGACGGCTGCGAAGGCAAAGGCGAGTTAGCCGAGCGTGCCTTCTCCAGTGGCCGCGCTGTCGCTCAATCGATTCTGGAGCAAGCGCAAACCAAGGCCTTATCCTATTAAAGAGGTTATACAAACAAAAACAGAAGCGTATTCGCAAGAGTCGACGAAGAGGTCTGACTATCCGTTACGCTTCTGTTTTTTGTAGTTCGATCGGTTTCAACCTTACCCTGCCTGCCTTTCTTGTCATTTTGACGGATCTTCGATCCTTGACTTACCCGGAGCTATGCGACTTCCGGTATTCTTGCATCTCGGTCCGGTAGGTTCGACCAACCCGCTCGAAGCCGTGGTAACGGCGGCCCTGAAACGTCAGCTTTCCTTCGTCTCCTTCCGCACATTGCCCGTATTCCGTCCCGGATACGGCAAACTCCAAGCGGTCGCCGCTTTCGACCTCGAAGGTCACATAATACTTCGTGTCGGACCGATTCACCGAGGTGTCGGTGTCATGGCGATGGCTAACCTCGGTCCGCTTGCTGACGATGACGGACTGGACGCTAAGCACCGGTTGCCGGTTGTTTCCAATGGTGCGAAGAAGCCCTCTAGCTGCCATAGCTGCCAGAATCCCGATGATCACCACAAACAGGATCGGCAACGCCGTTTCCACTACGCCAAACATTTCCGTCCAAGACTGCATCACGTTTTCCCTCCTTCAAGAGGTTGCTCCGTACCCGCTGTTCTCCCCTTTCCCCCTAAGTATATGCCGATGCGAAATAAAACTTGTTATTCAACGTGTCCAGAAAATATGCCACTCTTGTCCAAGATATCCCTAGAAAAACCAAAAACCCCCGATTCGCACTTGCGAACCGGAGGTTAATTGGGTACCAAATCGGATGGATCAGAATTATGCATAGTACTCGAACAACAGTTGACGGGTTTCTTCGGCGCCATCAGCTTCCATTTCGAACGCCTCGTCAAGCCCTTTCTCTGCCCAGCAAGCTTTACACTGTTCTTCGGTCGTGCACAGGTGAGCGTCGTCGCAGTTGTAGCAAAACTGAAGGTAGTTGCGAGTTACTGTTTCCTTTTGAGCTATCGTTTTCATTAGGGTTCCACTCCTATCGTATTGGGGAGCTTTGGCTCCGTTTTGTTTCCCTTTTGTTGTTGATCTTTCTTACAAGTTAAATATATCACAAAGTCTAAGGAGCGCACGTGATAAATTTCACAATATGATGAACGTCACTATATTTCTTTGTTTCTGCGCGTAAAAAAGCACGACACCTCGTGCCGTGCTTGATATTATCGTTGAACCTACAACACCTGCCAGCTCCGTCCCCCGTCTTTCGTTTGCATAAGCAGTGAGCGTTGTTGATCCTCTTTGGCAACCAGCAGCCATCCCACGCGGGAGGTAAAGAACTGAAGCTTCACGATTACGGGGTAACCTTTTAGCGTCTCGATCAGTTTCTCATTATCCGGCAGCGGCTCCCAGCTCGTCCCTTGATCCGACGTATAATAGACCGTTGAATCGAGTATCGTCCAGCCTTCGTTTCGGGTCAAGAAGGTTGGGGTCAGCTTCTCGTTTAATCCAGTCTGCCAAGACAATTTGAACTGCGCTAACTTCCATGTGTCACCGGCATCTTCGGTGAAATAACCATTGAATTTCGTAGAATTTCCACGGCTGCAGCCAACGGGAATCCACCCCTCTTTGGTACTGCCCGAGAAGAAGGATACATTTCCGATCGTAAAGCTGTCGCAGGTTTTATACTTGTCCAAGCTGAAGAACTGTTTGTTTTGCGTCCAAGTCAATCCGCCGTTTTGTGTCATGTACAGCGTCGGAAGCCCATCCATCTTCTCACTAACAAACCCCCGGAGTGGACTCGTAAAAGCCATGGATGGATCCGTGCCTAAGGTTCCTGCAGGGTGATCTGAGGACAGAAGGCTCACAGGGTCGGTTCCCCCGAGCAAAGCTTCAAAGGATTGGGCTCCATCATCTGTGGCATAGAGTGACTTTTGGCCTCCCTCCCTAGGGGACCCTTCGGATAAGATCCATCCATTGGCCGAGTCAGCGAATACCATCGCCTTCACCTCCCCGGTTCCGGGGAACGAAGTGACCTTCCAGGTCACTCCGCCGTCCGTCGTACGCAGGACAATCGTATCTCCGGAACCCGCAGGATTACGAACGATAAAACCATGATCCGGATCAAGAAAAAAGATATCTTTACCATACTCGGGCGTGGTTGAAAACGGCACGGATGCGGCGGGAGAAATATTGGTCCACGTTTTGCCGTTGTCTTCCGTAATGTAGAGCCGAAGCTCGTTTCGCGTGTTCCCCCAGGCTAACCCCGTCGTAGCGCTGAGCAACTGAAAGTCGGTTAGACGGGTCTGAATTTGGTAGCGGTTGTTTTTGTTCTCCGCCGAAGTGGCGGCGGGATTTCCCTGGTTTTCGGAAGATTCCGGATTGATCACCGTAATTGTCTGCCCTTCCTCGGAAGGATCGTCTTGAACAGGAGCGGCAGCCGGAGGCATCTCAGACGTGCAAGCCGTCAGAAGCAGGACCAACACCAGGGCGGTTCCGGTCAACTTGTGCCACAAGCTCAACCCGAACCACCTCGCTTTCTGCATAATCTAGTTCGTCTCTCATTATACCATAGGCGCTTTCCGCCGTTATAGACGCGGATCGTTCCCGAAGTTGACCGTGACATGCTGATCAGGTTTGTACACGGCAAAGGCATAGCCCTTGCTTTGCAGGTATTCGATAATTTGCGGTAGAACCTTTACGGTTTGCGCTTTCTCATGCAGGAGAATCACTTCTGTGTTGCGGTGCGTTTGACGCTTCACTTCTTTGAGGATCGAACTGGGGCTATCCGGATATTTCCAATCCTTAGAATCAACCGTCCAATCCCACATTTTAAACCCGGCTTTAGCGATGTCGCCGCGGAATTTCTCACCGATTTCCGGCTTGCTGCCATAGGGAGCGCGAATCAGCTTCGGCGTAGTTCCGGTCAGCTTCTCAAACAACTGCTGTTCTTTCGTAAATTCCTCCACGAAATGAGCAGATCCATTCCCGTCGTACAATTTCTTCTTGTTGTGCGTCATGCTATGTAGACCAATATAATGACCAGCCTCCAGCGTCTGATTAACGGCCTCTTTATGGCTGCTGAGTTGATTTCCGATCATGAAGAACGTACCGTGGATCTGATAACGCTCCAAAATATCAAGCAGCGGCTCCGTGTATTTGCTAGGTCCGTCATCAAAGGTCAGATAGATGACTTTCTGCTTCTCTGTGGTTTTAGGTTTTTTGTCGGGTACCGCCGGAGGTTTCGTCTCGACCGTTGGCTGAACGGGAGGCGTTGGCTTGTCTTCTACCGGTGTTACAACGGGTTCTACAGCAGGCTGAGAAGGCTCCGATCCAGACGGCGCTATGCTCTGCTCTTTCTCCCCCTCTTCTGCAGCCGCCAATTTCGCCGGTATAACCACGCGGGTAGGCTTCTGAAACGGGAGCGATTCATGTAACAGCGGGGCGACCGCCATCGCAGTCAGTGCCAAAGATGACGCTGCCAGGACGATCGCTGCTGTCATCACGAGCTTCACCGGTCGTGTTGAACCAGAACGTGCGGTGCGCTCTCCATGTTTTTCACTTCGTCTTCCGTAAGGCGACATATCGTTCACCGGTTTCCTCTCTCTTTTTCTAATTACTAGAATAATATAAAGCGAGAGTTTCGTCCTTACAGAATCGTTAATCGTTGGTTACAAAGTGATAACATGTTTTGGATAATGATATTTAGTTTACATAATATTTATTATGTTGTTTTTCTATTAAAACTGAATATTCCACATTTTACTTTAAATTTTGAGCTTATTTCAGGTACAATGGAATTTGGGCGAACTACATATCGCGCTTTCTCCTTGAAAGCGACGAAGCGACCTGAACACATGCAAAACAACAGGTTAAGAATGCAAGCCTTGGCGCAAGCTAAGGTTTGGAGAATACGACGAGGAGATGAAAAAAATGAAAAACAAATTGCGTTCCAGCCGGGTTGTTATCATCGGCACGGGGGCGGTTGGCGCAACAACCGCTTATACGCTGCTCTTAAGAGAACGGATTTCCGAGTTGGTGCTGATCGATGCCAATAAAGAAAAGGCACTTGGCGAAGCGCTCGACATGAATCACGGTCTTCCCTTTACCGGCGGGGTAAAGCTTTGGGCCGGTGATTACAGCGATTGCGCCGATGCCGACGTTATCGTGATCGCTGCAGGTGCTTCCCAACGTCCTGGGGAGACCCGAATCGATTTGCTGAAGCGGAATGCCGGCATTTTCGATAACATTATTCAGAATATCGTTAAATATAATGACCACGGGATAATCCTTGTGGCCACGAACCCGGTTGACATTTTATCTTATGTCACCTTGAAGAAGAGCGGATTCCCGTCCAATCGCGTGATCGGTTCCGGGACCCTGCTTGACAGCGCACGTTTCCGTTATTTGATCGGTCAAAATAAGAAGATTAACCCGCGCAGCATCCATGCGCATATTATCGGCGAACACGGGGACTCGGAGCTTCCGCTTTGGAGCTTGGCCAACGTTGCGGGGATTGGTTTGGAATTCTCCGAAGAAGATCGTAAGGAGATTTTCAACAGCACGAAAAATGCCGCATACGAGATCATTAACGCCAAAGGCGCCACGTCGTACGCGATTGCGCTTGCGCTGGACCGGATCATCGTCTCCATCCTGCAGAACGAAGCGTCCGTGCTGAACGTTTCGACGCTGCTGACCGATTACAACGGGGTATCCGACGTTTACCTCGGAGTGCCGAGTATTGTGGACCGCTCCGGCGTTCGCGAAGTGCTGGACTTGAAGCTGAGCAATGAAGAGTTGACCCAATTCCACGCCTCTGCGAATAAACTCAAATCGGAGATCGCTAACCTGGATTTGTAATAACAACATCCCTTATATTCATCGAAAGCGTAAAATAAAAAAGCGTCCGGTCTGCTGCGGGTATGCGGCACCGGACGTTTTTTTGCCCAATCAATTCACGTGATGAACTAACGTTAATTTATGCTATTAATTACATCTGCTATCGTCCTCAATTAATGCCCCGAGCGAACCTCATCAACATGTTTGACATGCTTATGATTGATGGCAATGAACAGCACGGCAAGCAGTACGAAACCGGCGCCTACGAGAAACGGGACATGTGGGTTAAACCACTCGGCTAGTTTACCGGCCAAAAACGGAGCCACCGCCCCGCCCAAAAACCGCAGGAAGCTGTAGGCGGCCGAAGCCGTGGAGCGCTCGACTGGCGCGGCGTTCATCACCGCCGTAGTAATCAGCGTATTGTTGTTTCCAAGCAGTGCCCCTGCGGCAATGACGGCGGCGATAATCACCCATTGGGTATCTGTCCAAATTCCCATGGCCAGCAGCATGATAGCAAACAGAAACAGCATGGCCCCCATCGATTTTACTGTACCGAATTTTTCTTGCAGCTTAGGCGCTGTCACTACAGAGGTAATTGCCAACAAAATGCCCCACGCTAGGAACACGTAACCCAAACCATGTTCATCCAGTCCCATCACAAACGGAGCATAAGCCATTAGTGTAAAGAAACCGATGTTATAGAAGCAGGCGGTTAATCCCAACACAACCAGGGAACGGTAGCGCATGGCCCGGAATGGAGCCATTATGGAAGTGCGCGTTGCTTTTGAGTCGGCCTTTTCGGATGATTTAGGCATGAGGATGCTGAGACCAACGAATGCGATAACCATAAGCGAGGCTACACCAAGAAACGGCCCGCGCCAGGAGATAGCTCCCAGCCAGCCGCCGACGAGCGGGCCGACCGAGATGCCGAGGCCAACCGCGGCTTCGTAGAGAATAACCGCTTTGGCGGTCCCGCTGCCGGATAACGTAACGATGGCCGACAAGGCCGTAGCGACGAACAAAGCGTTGCCGAGGCCCCAACCTCCGCGCAGACCGATAATCGTCCACACGTCGTCGGCCATTCCGCCCAGCGCGGAGAACACCGCGATCACAACGATGCCGGCAAGCAACGTCCACTTGATGCCGATCCGGGAGGAGATCGCCCCGGTAATCAACATGGCAACCGCCATCACCGCATTATAGCTGGTGAACAGCAAGGTTACTTCGCTGGGCGAAGCGTTCAGACTGGCCGCGATGGCCGGCAGGATCGGGTCTACCAACCCCAAGCCCATAAAGGCGATAATCGAGGCAAAAAAAACAGCCCAAACGGCTTTGGGTTGTTTTAATAGACTCTTATTTTCGAGTTCTAAACGTTCGGTAGTTTCAGATAACACTGCTGTTTTTGACGATGATGACATAAAGACTCCTTCCCCGGGTTATAAGAAAGATTTAAAGGAATGCCTGATCACATCTCCCCGGCTGATAATTCCGACAAGCACCCCGTTGCGTTCGACTGGGAGCTTCTTAATCTGCTTCTTCCCTAGAATCGCCGCAATGTTCTCAATTTCTTCATCCCATGAAACGGTATATACTTTCTTCTTGCCGATTTCTTTGACGTTGAGGTCAAGCAACCGCTGTGCGCGCTGTTCAAAATCCTCCTGGTCGCCTTTAAATACAGCGACATAATAAATCGAATCCACCACGACGTCGCGGTGTTTGCCGATGTACCGCATAATATCGCCGTCACTGATGTAGGAGACGATCTCATTCCGTTCGTTGACCACCGGAAGCCCGCTGATGCGATATTCCATGAATCTTTCGATGACGGAGCGAACCGTATCGGTCTCCTTGACTTTGTAAACTTGCTTAATCATGATCTCATGCGCTTGCATGGAATATCCCCCTCATATAATTGTATTATACAACTACACAAATTGTTGTCAATTGCTCGACCTTCGTAAAAGCGCTTCCCTCTACTCGAGGCCTGCATTCATTTAATTTCATGTCCATTCTATGATACGATAAACTTATCCTATTTGCCTGTGAGGTATTTGAAATGATCGATGAAAAATCGCTTGAAACCATCGAATTAGAGATGGCTGTATTATACCGACGGATAACTACAGCAACGGCTTCCGGAAAATACGGTAATTTAGACCGTTCCGCCTACCTGCTGCTGCATCGCATTGGCGCTCACGGCGCGGTGGGTGTCAAATCATTGGCCGACGAGTATCAGCTGGACATTTCAACCGTCAGCCGTCAAACGGCTGCGCTCGAGCAAAAAGGTTATGTGCGGCGAATTCCGGATCCGGCGGATCGACGCGCTTTTTTCTTGGAGATTACAGAGCTGGGCGCTGAAGAGTATGCCGTTTATAAAGAAGGTCGGTTAACGCGTATTCGCGAGCTTCTCTCGGATTGGGCGGAGGAAGAAACGGAAATCTTTGCCGCTTTGCTGCAAAAATTCAATCATGCTCTGCTGAATTCAAAATCCTGATATGGTCCAATTAGTTTACATAATATATATTATGGTAATCAAATGGAGGTAATCCTGATGAATGATATCGATATGCCGCTTGAAATCATTGAAAATGCCGTAACGCCTAGAGGCGAAATCCAGTTGCAACGGCGCGGCGAGGCGTTCGAAATCATCAGCAACGGCACCTTTCTGATGGCTACGTATAACGGCGAGTCGGAGCGCCTGCTAGTCCGCCGTGCGCTGGAGTTGGTCCCTTCGCCCGATAAGGTGCTGATCGGCGGCTTAGGCGTCGGTTTTTCGCTGCAGGAAGCGCTTCTCGACCCCCGCGTGAAGGAAGCGACCGTTGTGGAGATCGAAGCCAAAGTGATCGATTGGAACCGCTCTGTCTTGGCTCATGTCAATGGTCATGCTCTCGAGCAAACGAGAACACGGTTGATCCATGCGGATTTGGTTGCCTGGATTCGCGAAACGGCGGAATCGTTCGATTTGATCTGCCTTGACATCGACAACGGACCGGATTGGAAAGTGTTTGACGGCAACGCCTCCCTGTACGATGCGGCCGGTCTTGCGGCCCTACGAAACCGGCTGCGGCCTGACGGGTGCTTGTCGTTTTGGAGTGCGACCCCCTCGCCTGATTTCGTCCTGCGGTTGAGGGAAGTATTCGGGAACGTGGAGATCCGCGAAGTCCCGCAAACCCACGGCGAGCCGGATTACATTTTTTACGTACGATAACGGAAACTAGAAATCTCAGGAGGGACCAACATGAATATTCAGAAAATCATCGATCGCCGAAGGTTGGACGAGAAGGTCGTTCAGATGCCCTGGTTCGTGCAGAAGTTTATCGACTATAAGCTGCCGGACCTCTCCCCCTCCACCTTGCTCGAATATGTGCGCGACTATGAGCAGTTTTTCGGATGGCTGCGTGCGGAGGGATTATCGGCGGCGGCGGCGAACGGCCAAATCACGCTCCTGGATCTAGAGACGCTGCACATGGAGAGCATCGTCGGTTACCGGTTGCACTTGACTACGCGAACGGAGAGCACGAACTCCAAAATTACCGTTTCGCGAAAAATGTCGTCCTTGCGCTCGCTTTTTCATTATCTAAGCCAAATCGCCGAGGATGAAAACTTTTATCCGCTGTTGAAACGAAATATCATGGCCAAGGTGGAAATTAAACGCATTCATAAACCGAAGGATACGGCAGCCAAGCTCAAGGGCAAAATTCTGGAAGAAGACGAACTGACCGAATTCATCGCCTACATTGCCGAGGGATACGGCCACGATGTTGCGGATAACAAGCAGGCGTTGTATGCCTATGGGCTGAATAAAGAACGGGACGCCTGTATCGCGAGCCTGATTCTCAACTCCGGATTACGCGTCTCCGAGGTCGTAAACCTGAACGTGGATGACTTGGATCTTACGAATAAGCTCATTTACGTCTATCGAAAAGGCAATAACGACGAGTCATTCAAAACGCCCGTTTATTTTCGGGAACAATCCAAGGATGATTTGGCCGGCTATATGATGCTTCGCCAGACACGGTATCAAACCCCTAAACGGGAAAAGGCGTTATTCGTGGCCATTCCGAACGGTCATAAAGAAGGGAAACGAATGACCAAGCGCGCCATTCAAGCGATGATCATCAAGTACGCTAAACGGTTCGGCAAGCCGTATTTGACGGTCCATAAGCTGCGGCATTCCTTCGCCACCGACTATTATTTACAGAACGATATTTACAAGACCAAAGAGCAGCTCGGCCACGCTTCAACGGAGACGACAGAGGTATATGCTCACCTCACTGACAAAACGATGTCCGAGGCGATTGAGCGTCGCGCCAGCAATTAATTGTCCATGGACACACTTCGCTTTTATGAAAAGAGGACTTCCCTGCAGTTTATGCGGGAAAGTCCTCTTTGCGTCCAAACATCTACAACCAGTTTTGCCGGATATATTCGGCGATTTGCGCGATCTCGTCGCGTTGGAACCGGCGTGGATCCGCCTCGTTGACGGGAAAGTCCGCTTCTTTCTGAACAATGGCGCAAACCTGTTTCAATTCATGGATTAACGGCTCGTCTTCCGTGGAGCGCAGCAGCACCATTTTCGGATACGTTTCCTGCTTGAAGCCTTCCACCAAGATCAGATCATAGCCGGCGAAATGATTGATGAGCTCGGAAAGCGGCGTTTCTCGCTCTTCGAAAATCGCTGTTCGCCAAGGCGAAGTAATCGCTGCTGCTGCAGCACCGGCCTCCCGATGGCGAAATGAATCCGTGCCTTCCCGATCGGCATCAAACCCGTGCAAGTCATGCTTGATCACGGCTACGCGAAGATTCATGCCATTAAATAACTTTGCCAATCGAGTGATTAACGTCGTTTTCCCGCTATTTTTATAACCGACGATTTGTAAAACCGGTGCCACGCCAGCCCCTCCTCCATCCTACGAAACCCATAATTGAATCAAATTCAGAGATTACCTCCCGGCAGCTTCAGTACAGTTACTCGCTCGCCCGCTTCCATCCCCGTACTGGAAGGAGGGATCACGATCAACGCATCGCTGTCCTTGATCGTGATCATTACGCCTGATTCGTCCAGCTCTGCCGGAATGGCGTAAAGCTTGCCTTCGCGGAGCTCCAGCCGGCCGCGCACGAAGCGGGTAAAGTTATTGATTTTGGGATAAGGTCGGGCTAGCTCTGCCGTCAACTCAGGCAGAAACGGCTGAACGATTCCCATCATCTTTCCGATCGCCGGACGGACGAACAGCTCGAAACCAACGAAGCAAGCCCCCGGGTTACCGGATAATGCAAACAGCAGCTTTCCGTCCTTCACTGCGGCTGTCGTTACGCTCCCCGGTCGCATCGTCACTTTGTTGAACAGCATATCCACGCTGCCGCCCGACACCAGATCAGCCATGATATCATAGTCTCCGACAGATACGCCGCCGGTAGTGACGACAACATCGTAGTTGGCGAACGCCGCCTCAACCTGCGCCTTCGCCTTGGTTAAATCATCCTCGATCGCCTCGAACAAGAACGGTTCGCCGCCTGCTTCGGTAATTTGGCTGTACAGCAAATACGTATTACTGTTACGGATTCGCCCGTCTTGCAAAGGTTCATCGATGCGCAACAGTTCCGACCCCGTGGAAAAAACCGCGATTCTCGGGCGTCTCATTACCGGGACGCGGTGGATGCCGAATGTGGCCAACACGGAAATCTCGCCAGCCGACAGCTTGCGGCCAGCCTCCAGAATCACATCTCCCTCGGACAACTCAAGCCCGATCGGCGTAATATTCTTACCCGATTCGATTTCGCGAATCAATCGGATAAAGGTCTGACCTTCCTGGAGCACAGATTCGGTCATTTCGAACATGACAACGGCGTCGGCTTCATCGGGAACCTTGGCCCCGGTCATAATACGGGCCGCTTGTCCCGGCTTTAACTTCACCTTGGGAACCGATCCAGCAGGTATCTCATCCACCACTTCCAGAAGGACAGGATGTCCTGCATGGCAATTTGACGTATCACTGCTCAAAATCGCGAACCCGTCCATGCCCGAGCGGCGAAAATGCGGATACGGGTGCGGTGCGACGACCTGCTTCGCAAGAATTCGACCGTAAGCCTCAGGTAGCGAAATCATCTCGGCTTCCGTTGCCTTCGCATAAGGCATGATTTTCGCCTGTGCTTCGGCTACCGGAAGCGCTTTGCGGCGAAATTTATCCTGATCGGCTTCTCTCATCGCGGATTCGCTCCATTCCCCTGCTGTTCCAGCAAATAATGATCCAGCATCTCTGTCGTTCGTTTTGAAATCTCTTTAATTTCTTCTTTGCTCAAATTGTCGTAATGAATGCCCATAACGACGGTGACGGTTCGGCCTAGCGCCGCAGAGGCGCGGCGGGCATACTCTTCGCTTAAGGTATGCTCCTTGTGCCCTGGCACAGCGGAAGTCAACGCTTCAGTGCCTTCACCCGACGGATAAGCGGTTGACGCCGCGCCAATGTGCGAGACGCCTCCCGTGATTAGCAGCAGCAAATCACGTCCGACCGGGATCGCTTCCAGCTTGATATCCTCGAATGACAATTGCCGCAGCTCCCTTCCAAAACAGTATGCCTTTATTTTATAGGATTCCGCGGATTTCGTCCAAGGCCTGGATGCCTTCCCGGTTCATCCATGCCTCAAGATCGCTGACCAACCGCTCCCCCGCTCGCAGGTTTACGAAATTATGGGTCCCCACCTGAATGACGGTCGCGCCGGCCATGATAAACTCGACAATATCCTCTGCACTGCTGATCCCGCCCATTCCCATCACCGGGATTGTCACGGCATGACTGACTTGATGTACCATTCGCAAAGCGATCGGCTTGATAGCCGGACCGGACAGACCGGCATATAAATTGTCAAAGATGCTCCGCCGCTTGAAGATGTCGATTTTCATCGCCGAGAACGTATTGATCAGCGATACGCCGTCCGCATGTTCTTCCTGGCACATCACGGCCATACCGACGATATCCTCAGCGTTCGGGGACAACTTGACGACCAGCGGCAGCGCCGTTGCCGCCCGGACCTCGCGGACCACCTGACGGGCAATGTCTGTTTTGATCCCGTAGGCCATCCCTCCGGCTTTAACGTTCGGGCAGGAAATGTTCAGCTCAATCATGTCAACGGCGGTTCTGCCTTCCTGCTTCCGCCTAGCCGCATCCTCATTTATCAGCTTGGCGCCTTCCACATACTCTTCAATCGAATTCCCGCCCAAATTTACGATTCGTGCCAAATCAAGCTGCTCCCACCGCGGGCATTCTTCGCGCAGGAAGGCGGCGACTCCCGGATTCTCCAGGCCAACGCTATTCAGCATCCCGGACGCCGTTTCCGCAACGCGAATCCCGTCATTCCCGGCCTTCGGATGTAACGTTAGCCCTTTGCCAGACAATCCGCCCATCTTGTTAATATCGTAAATTGCCCCATACTCTTTGCCAAAACCAAACGTCCCGGAGGCCATGACGACCGGATTCTTAAAAGAAACCCCCGCGAGGCTGCACGTTAATCGAGTCATGCGAACACGACCTCCTCCGCTAAAAATACCGGCCCGTCTGCACAGGCCTTCTTCCGTCCGTCTTTGCATTGCACGCTGCATACAAGGCAAGCGCCGATGCCACAGGCCATACGATTCTCCAAGGAAACGTAGACCTTGGTTTGGCCGCCGCTTTGTGCTTGTTTGCGCTGGACCGCATGCAGCATCGGATGAGGCCCGCAGGCGATCACCGTATTATAGTTCCGAAAATCTACCCGATCTAATATCGAGCCGCCCACGTCAACCGTGACTCTGCCACGGGATGCAGCTTGAAACTCTTCGACCATATAGGACTCGCGGCTGTAGCCGAGGTATACGTCGGCCTCCGGCGCTTCACGCAGTGCGTAATAAAATGGGGCGATGCCGATTCCGCCGCCTACGAAAGCCGTCTTTCCCTCCAAGGGCGGAAATCCGTTGCCAAACGGACCGTCCAGTGTTAATGAATCCCCAGGCTTCAGTCCGGATAAACGTGCGGTTCCTTCCCCCGCAACCAGAACCAGGAACTCGATTTGGTCCTCTTTGAGATCAAAGATGCTAATCGGACGGGAGAGCAAAGGATATTGATCCCCGGCGCGCAGCATATAAAATTGCCCCATTTTCCCCGTGAACTTCCCTTGCACTGTGAGCTTGAACACCCCATGCGCGACTTCTTGGTTGGCCACTACAGTTGCCACGAATCTATCACATCCCTCTCATTTATGCTTCATCAAAGGATGCAATTTTTCGCCAAGAACGTCTGTGATTTATCTCACAACCGCATATTGGTTTCCATAACCGCTGTTTTTTTATCGTTTTCATTCATTTTCTGCAACAGTTAGGGAATACTACATCTTAGGTACAGTATGGGAATGAAGGAGGACTAACCTTGCTTATCCAGCTTAAGAGAGCACTATTCTTGTGCATGGCCGCTTCTCTGTTTATGTACAGCGGCTCCGGGCTTCAGACTGTTCATGCCTCCTCAGTTGTTCATGAAACAAGGAGTCAGTCGGATAAAGGAGATCTGAAAGAGAACAAGGCGGCACCTGTGGACGCCAAACCAGTAGATCTAAGCGAGCTGCGACGCAAATATTCGGAGACCTTCAAATTCCGAGGTCCGGAAGTGAAACAGATCGCCCTAACCTTCGATGACGGTCCTGATCCTCGATTTACGCCGCAAATTCTCGATGTGCTTCATCGTAAAGGGATCAAGGCAACCTTCTTCGTGGTCGGAGTACGGGCTAAGAAATTTCCCAAGTTGATGCAACGGATCCATCAAGAGGGGCATCTCATCGGCAATCACTCCTTCAGTCATCCGAATTTCCGCAAGCGCTCCGTCAAACAATTTCAAACGGAAATCCTGCGTACGGAGAAGATTATCCAAAATTCCGTAGGCTACCGCCCCAAGCTCATCCGCCCGCCTTATGGGGAGATTAGGGAGGAACAGGTGCAGTGGGCAAAGAAAAACGGCTATACCCTCGTCAATTGGAATGTAGATTCGCAAGATTGGAAAGGCATCGACAAAAACAAGGTTAAATCAAACGTGATTGATACCGCGGGTCCTGGCTCAATTATCCTTCAGCATTCGGGCGGCGGTGTCGGATCCAATCTGAACGGTACGATTCAAGCTCTGCCGGAGATTATCGACACGTTGCAGGCGCAAGGTTATCATTTCGTCGATCTGGCCGAGCTTCTGCAAACAACCAAATATCGCTAACGCAAAAGAGCTCCCTCGTCTGAGGGAGCTCTCTTGCTTGTGATCGTGTCCTATTTCAGTACGTACAGGGTAACGTCTTGATAGCCGAATGCTTTCGCGGCAGTTGTGCTCCCCGGAATAAAGATATCAATGCGGTTCCCTTTAATCGCACCGCCCTGATCGCTGGCTGTAGCCACAAACGCTTGATCCGGCAAGCCATCATGGCTGTGTCCGGTTACCAGGACTTTCGTGCCCATCGGGATGACCTTCGGGTCGACGGCGATGGTGCCGAGCTTCAGCGGGTTGCCAAAGTAGTCTACCGCGCCCCATTTTCCATTTTCGCTTGCCGACGCGGTATATGCCGAGGCTTTCACATTAATCGTTTGCGAGTAAGTAAACGTTTTTCCCCAAGCCTCAACGACGTTGTCGTTAGACATCACCTTCAGCTTGGATGCGACAGCTGTCGTCGAAGTTGCGGCCGGCGCAACCTCCTGTTTAGCCGGTGCGGCGGAAGCCAAAGCCAATGCGCGGGTTTCGCCCCCCGGAATGGTGATGTTCAAGCCACCGTATATATTCTGCGGATTAATGGTTGGATTTGCGGCGATCAGCTTGTTCAATTCCACGCCGTATTGTTTGGCAAGAAGATAAAAGGTGTCTCCCTCCACGGCTTTATGTACCGCGTCTGCATGGACGGAAGCCGTCTGCAGGGTAATCGTCAAACTTGCGGCGATCAACGCCGATGCTGCTATTTTAGACCAGATACGACTTTTCAATGAATTGCCCTCCTTTTTACTGCGCCTGCGGAGTTAGTTGTCGGATTCGGAAAAAAGGAACGTTCCCGGCGCATCCATTGACGCGCTTCACCCCAAGAAACGAATTCGGTTCACCCTGGTTCGTTATCAGCTTTCGTCCCCCGCACCTTGAAGTAAGGTTTCGGCTTATTGAATATATCACAATTTTGTAACCAGAAGCTCAGGTAATTCTCACCAAATGGCTCAAAACCTTGATAGGACGGGTTACATTTTTGTGTCCAATCGTAAACGTAATGTTAAAAAAGATCATATGTTCGGCAGCAAAAAGGCAAAAAAAGGACCGCCCGAATCTATCATTTCGGACGGTCTATTGCGTCTAATTTTGAACAACCTCTTAGAGCACCTTGCTCAGGAAGTCTTTGGTCCGCTGATTCCGCGGCGATCCAAACACCTCTTGCGGCGTTCCCTGCTCGAGGATCACGCCTTGATCCATAAACAGGATGCGGTCACCGACCTCACGGGCAAACCCCATCTCGTGCGTAACGATAACCATCGTCATGCCCCGTTCCGCCAGGTTCTTCATGACATCGAGCACCTCCCCGACCATTTCCGGGTCCAACGCCGATGTCGGCTCGTCAAATAGCATGACATGCGGTTCCATGGCCAGCGCGCGAGCAATCGCAATCCGTTGCTTCTGGCCCCCGGACAACTGGGCCGGATATACGTCCCGCTTATCTTCCAAGCCCACGGTGTGAAGCAGATCCATCGCGATCGCTTCCGCCTTGCTCTTGTCGAGTTTTCTCACGCGAATCGGAGCTAGCGTAATGTTGTTGATCACGGTTTTGTGCGGAAACAGGTTAAAATGCTGGAACACCATCCCCATTTTCTCGCGGGTTTTATTAATGTCGTGTCTCTTGCCGGTGATCGACGCGCCTTCAAACGTAATCTCGCCTTCGGTCGGAACCTCGAGCAGATTCAGACAACGGAGGAAGGTACTTTTTCCCGATCCGCTGGGACCGATCACGACGACGACTTCCCCTTTGGAGATTTCTAGGTCGATTCCGCGCAAAATATGCAGTTGACCGAATTTTTTATGCAAGCCTTTAACGGTGATCACTGGTCTTCAACTTCCTTTCGAACACGCTCAAAATACGGGACAGCGTGAATGTCAGAATAAAGTACATGATGGCGATGATCAGATAAGGCGTCATCCCGTCGTACGTGATCGTGACGACCGATTGCGCTTGATAAATGAGCTCGGCCGTACCGATAATCGAAACGATCGACGATTCTTTAATGATGGTGATAAATTCATTGCCGATCGCGGGAAGCACCGATTTGATCGCTTGCGGAATAATGATATGGCGCATGGCCATCCCTTTCGTCATCCCCAGGGAACGTGCCGCTTCCCCTTGTCCGCGGTCGACGCCTTGAATGCCGGCACGGAAAATCTCGGCCAGATAGGCGGAACTGTTAATCGACAACGTAATCGCCCCGGATTGTATCGGCGTGAAGTTCACGTCAAACACAAACGCAAATCCGTAGTGAATAATCAAGAGCTGAACCATCATCGGCGTGCCGCGCAGAAATTCGACCCAGGCATGACCGAGAAACCGCACGATTCCCCAAGGCGACATCCGTATCAACGCGATGAGTAAACCAAGAATAAAGCCGCAAAATACGCTTATTGCTGCCAAGAGCAGCGTATACTGGACACCTGCCAAGAAGTAACTGCGGTATTCCATAAACATCGATATTAAGTCCATAACGCCTTTCTTCCTCCTCCTTTACCTCAAACCCTTACGCAAAAAAACAGAAAATAGCGAAATGGCTTCGCTATTTTCTGCAGATGGATACCGTGATTATTTCTCGGCCAGCGCGCTCGCTTCGGCAACGAATTGATCGATGCTGCCAGCGCTAATCAAGCGATCGAGCGTTGTATTCACTTGATCCAACAGCTCCTGGTTGCCTTTCTTGATGCCGATCACGTAACCATCATCTTCAGTCACCGGTTTGGCATCCGTGATCACCAGGCCTTTCACGTTCTTCACGAACGATTCAGCAACCGGTCCTTCCAGAATGGCTGCATCAACACGGTTTGTGTTTAGCTGCATAATGATATCGTTGATTTTACCCAGCGAAGTCAATTGAGCGTTCGGGATTTCTTTAGCCATATCTTCTTGAATAGAACCTTGCTGAACGCCGATTTTAGCGCCCTCCAGCGATTCCATCGTGTTGAATTTATCTTTGTCCGCTTCACGGGTCACAACAGCCTGCTCGGCTTTGTAGTAAATTTTCGACATATCGATTTGTTCGGCACGTTCTGGAGTCGGGCTCAACCCCGAGATGACGAGATCAACGCGTCCACTCGACAGCTCATTCAGCAGGGTGTCGAATTTCAAGTCTTTGATCTCCAGCTCAGCGCCCATATCCTTAGCGATTTCTTTGGCGATCTCGACGTCAAAACCAACGATTTCGTCTTCGCCTTTGTCATTCTTAATGTGGAACTCGTACGGCGGGAAGTCAGCGCTCATGCCGACGACCAGCTTCTTAGCCGGTTCGGTTTGTTCTCCGCCCGCTTGGGTTTCGTTTTGGTTCGCGGCTTGACCGGCGTTGTTCGCCGTGTTCCCGCTGTTATTTTTTTCCTGACCGCAAGCGGCCAGCACCAAAGTTACCATCATGACTGCTATGAATAACATGCCCCATTTTTTCATGGATCTCTCTCCTGTTCTGCTTCGATATTTTCGTTCTAAGATGATTACTGGGCTAATTATAAATCAGAATGCATATATATGCAAAACAATTTTCATAGCATTCATCATATTTTCACAGTTCCGACTTAAGTCGTCCCTAGAGATTCCCATTTATCATACTTTGGTCAATTTGTTGAATATTTATGTTTCGCTTCGGGTTCATGCTCCGCATCCCGTTTGGGAATAATGAACTCTATAACGATCGATCACGAGTATTCACGAGAGGAGGCGCCAAACCGTGCTGCTTGAAGCGCTCTACCACGTTCCCCGGGATAAATGGGCTTATGCTTACGACCCCATGACGATCCACCTCCGCATCCGGACCAAACGGGATGATGTTGAACAGGTTTACGCGATGACCGGGGACAAATACGACTGGGCGGGAACTTACCAGGAACTGCCGATGGAAAAAGCGGCTCATGACCGCATGTTCGACTATTGGGAGGTTGCTGTGCGTCCCAAATATAAACGCCTTTCCTATGCCTTTAAGCTCACCGTCGGGACGGAGACGGTATACCTGCTGGACGCAGGAATTCAATCGGAGGCCCCCCATCCGCCCGGCGAATGCTTCGAGTTCCCGTATATCCACGAAATTGAAGTGGTCAGGGTACCGGAATGGGCGAAGCAGGCCGTTTTTTATCAGATCATGCCGGAGCGGTTCGCCAATGGAGATCCGTCCAATGATCCGAAACCGGTGGAGGCTTGGGGAGGCAAGCCAACCCGTGATAATTACTTTGGCGGAGACTTGCAAGGGATCATCGACCATTTGGACGATTTAACGGATTTAGGCGTCACGGCGCTTTACCTGACCCCTCTGTTTACGGCGCCCTCCAATCATAAATACGATATTGTGGATTACAAGCAGATTGATCCTCACTTCGGCGACAATGCTTTGCTGAAAACCCTGGTGGAGCGTTGTCACGAAAGAGGAATTCGGGTTGTGCTGGACGCGGTATTTAATCATTGCGGCGAGCATTTCCCTCCGTTTCAAGATGTGCTCAAAAACGGCGAAGCTTCGCCCTATTCCGGCTGGTTTCACGTAAACCGCTTCCCGGTAAAAGTAGAAAACGGGGTACCTACTTATGATACGTTTGGTTTTTTTCCCAATATGCCAAAATTTAATACGGCCAACCCTGATTTGAAAAATTATTTGCTAGGCGTCGCCGAATATTGGATTAAGGAAATCAAATTAGATGGTTGGCGGCTGGATGTAGCGAATGAAATCGATCATCCGTTTTGGCGCGAATTTCGGCAAATCGTGAAACAAGCGAATCCGGAGGCTTATCTGATCGGAGAAGTGTGGAGCGATTCGTTGAATTGGCTGCTGGGAGATCAATTCGATTCCGTGATGAATTACCCGTTTGCCGATAAAGTGCTAGAATTTTTTACTGGAGGGGTCGACGGAGCCGCCTTCTCCGATGAGATGGGTTCGCTGATCATGCGATATCCGCATCAAACGAATGAAGTCGTCTTTAATATGCTGGGGAGCCACGACACTCCGCGCCTGCTAACCCGTGTCGGTGGCGACAAGCGAAAGCTCAAGCTATGCGTCGTGTTTCTCTTTACCTATATTGGGACGCCTTGTGTGTTTTACGGCGATGAAATTGGACTCACCGGCGATGGAGATCCGGACTGCCGTAAATGTATGGAATGGGACCGCAGCAAGCAGGATCGTGAGCTCTATGATTTCTACAAGCTGATGATCGAGCTGCGCAAGCGGCATACCGCTCTCCGTCACGGCCGTTTTCGGTTTTTGCATGCCGATCCGGGGGATCCCAGTATCATTTACGAACGTATGGACGAGCACATGCATTTTACGGTTTGGATGAACAATACACCGAAGGCGGTTACCTTAACGCATCCCATGCAGACGAGCGATTGGCGGGATGCCCTGACCGAAGAAGCGGTGGCGCCGGCGAATGGGATCATGAACATCTCACTCGAAGCCTACGGTTTTCGAATCCTGTACCGACACATTCAAAATTAACAAAAGGAAAAGCGGACGCAAACGTCCGCTATTTCTTTAGGCTTTCGTAAATTTGGATATATTGCCGAGCCGAGGCATCCCATCCGTAATCGCCGGCAAAGGCATTCGCTATAATCTGGCTCCAATGCTCGGGCTTATGATAAAAGGACAACGCCCTGCGCAGCGTATGCAGCATGTCATGTGCGTTGTAATTGCGGAATGAGAAGCCGTTGCCTTCTCCACTAAACTCGTTATAGGACTGCACCGTATCGTTCAAACCCCCGGTTTCCCGCACGACGGGGATCGTTCCGTATCGGAGCGCCAGCAATTGACTGATCCCGCAAGGCTCGAACCGCGAAGGCATAAGGAACAAATCGCTGCCGGCGTAGATGCGTCGGGACAACGCGTCGCTAAATTTAATTTGGACCGCCAGCTTTCCCGGGTGACGGGTTGCCGCTTCCCGGAACCAGTCTTCATAAGCGCGATCCCCTGTGCCCAGCAGCACGAATTGAACCTCATTTTCGCTTAGCCATTCATCCAGCACCCGAGTGACTAAATCCAGTCCTTTGGGTTCGACCAGACGCGTGACCATCGAAACAAGCGGCGTTTCCGGTGCTTCCGGCAACCCGAGTTCCCGCTGGAGTATCGGTTTATTGGCTCTCTTCTGCTCCAGACTGCGGCCGTAGCGAGCAAATAGCTCCAGATCCGTCTCCGGGTCGTAGGCCCGAGCATCGATCCCGTTCACGATTCCCGATAACCGTCCGCCCAGCGAGCGAAGCAAGCCGTCCAACCCGTAGCCGTAATGCTCGGTCTTGATCTCCTCCGCATATGTCGGACTCACCGTTGTCACATGGTCGGCATAGACGAGACCGGCTTTCATGAAGCTGACGTTGCCGTAGTACTCCACCCCGTCTGGCGTGAAATAATCCCAAGGGAGCCCTAGCAAATCCCCCAGCACCCCTTCCGGAAAAATCCCCTGGTACAGCAAATTATGTACCGTATAGACAGTTCGAATGTTCCGGTATTCCGGCCGATTGTGGTAATGCTCCCTCAGAAGCAGCGGAATCATCGCCGTATGCCAGTCATGGCAATGGATCACATCCGGAACGAACCCGATCAGCGGAAGCAGCTCGAGCACGGCCCGATCCAAGAACGCAAACCGTTCGCCATCATCCCAATGCCCATAAACCCCTTCCCTGCCATAATAATCCTCATTATCGATCATGTACACGGGGATCCCTTCCCAGATCAGTCGAGAAACGCCGCCATACTTGTTCCGCCAACCGACCGGAACTTCACCGGTACCTAGATGCTCCAAACGTTCACGATATACTTGCGGCAGCTCGCGGTATCTTGGCATAACAATCCTCACGTCATGACCAGCCTCAATCAACGCCTTCGGCAAAGCGCCGATCACGTCGGCCAAACCTCCGGTTTTGATGAATGGTGCGACTTCTGCCGCGGCAAATAAGATCTTCATCCTTTCGCCCTCCTTCTTGGCACTTGGCGCTTCCATACCGTCAGGCTCAGCGGAGGAAGCGTAACGATTATGCTTTGGGATTGCCCGTTCCAAGGCGTTCCTTCACTGAGCGCTGGCTCTGGCTGCAGGTCGCCTGATCCGCCGAAAATAGCATCATCGCTATTGAAAGCAAGTTCGTATCGTCCTGGCAGCGGAACGCCAACACGGTAACCGGTTCTTTCCACGGGCTGATAATTCAGCATCACAAGCAGCCAATCTTGCGGTTCTATTCCTTTTCGCACATAAGCTATTACGCTTTGCTTGTCGTCGTCCGGGATGATCCACTGATACCCATCGGGCTCATGATCCAGCTCCCAAAGCGCCCGTTCCTGCCGATAGAAACGGTTTAACGCCTGGCAATAGCTTTGAACGTTCCGGTGAGCCTCATATTCAAGCAGAAACCAATCCAGTTCACCCTGATCCCGCCATTCGATAAATTGACCAAATTCACCGCCCATAAATATCAGTTTTTTCCCCGGAGTGGTCAGCTGATACCCAAGCAACAGGCGAAGTCCGGCAAATTTTTGTTCATAAGTGCCTGGCATTTTATCCAGCAGCGATTTTTTGCCATGCACGACCTCGTCATGGGATAACGGCAGCGTGAAGTTCTCCGAATAGGTATACCAGATTGGAAACGTAAGCAGATGATGGCGATTAGGCCTCTCTTCAAATGGGGTTTCGAAATAATCCAGCGTGTCGTTCATCCAGCCCATATTCCATTTGTAATTAAATCCGAGACCGCCGTGGTGCGCGGGTGCCGTAACCATCGGCCAAGCGCTGGACTCTTCGGCCATCATCAAGGCATGCGGGAAATAGCGAAATACCGCGGTATTTAATTGCCGCAGGAAATCGATCGCCTCCAGATTCTCGCTGCCGCCGTGTTCATTACGCGCTGCCGCCCAGGAAGGTTTCTCGAAATCGAGCCGGATCATACTGGTGACGGCATCCACTCTGAGCCCGTCAAAATGAAACATTTCAAGCCAATATATCGCACTCGAGATTAAAAAAGAACGAACTTCCGGTTTACTAAAGTCAAAACTGAGCGTTCCCCATCCAGGTTTCTCCGCCTTTGCCGGGTCCGTATATTCATACAGCGGCGTTCCATCAAAAAGACGCAAGCCATGATCGTCCTTCGTAAAATGACCCGGCACCCAATCGAGCAGCACGCCGATCCCGGACTGATGACAACGATCCACGAAATGCATCAAATCCTGCGGCTCGCCGTATCGACTGGTCGGTGCAAAATACCCGGTAGCCTGATATCCCCAGGATAGATCATACGGGTGCTCGCAAAGCGGCATGATTTCGATATGAGTGTATCCCATATTTTTCACATAAGGAATTAACAAATCGGCCATTTCTCGATAGGAGTAATACGTTCCGTCGGACCGTTGTTTCCAAGTGCCAAAATGCAACTCATAAATGTTTAGGGGTTGTCCGTAAGGTGCGCTCCGGTTTTGAATCCAATTACCGTCACCCCATTCGTAATGATTCAGCGAGGTGACGATTGAAGCCGTATTCGGCCTCACTTCGGCGTAGAAGGCATAGGGGTCCGCTTTGTAACAGGTCTCCCCATTCGGTCCGGTAATTGCGAACTTGTAAAAACTTCCAACCTGAACATTCGGAAAAAAACGAGTCCAAATTCCCGAATCGGGTATCTTATATAGTACATCACGCGTCCCCTTCCAACCGTTCCAGTCGGCGACAACGGCGACTTGGCATGCATTCGGGGCCCAAACGGTAAAGCGGACACCGCGTCTCTCCCCTTCGACTGCGGGATGAGCGCCAAACGTGCGGTAGCTTTGATAAAGCGTCCCTTCGCAGAACAAATAAATATCCATTGGGGATACAGCAGAAGCCCATGAAGATTCGGACCCGGAATCGAACAAATATGTCACCGCCTTTACATGATATGAAAAGAATTCAAGAAACATTAGAAATTCAAAAAAAATTTCAGTATTTACAATGAAATGATGTAATATTTTCGTTCGTTTTCCATAATTTATTCCAACTACATTATATCCTTTAATGTATGTGCTACACAGTCAAAAACATACGGGAGGGAAATGAAATGAGGAAAAAGGACTGTATTGCCATGCTTCTTGCAGGCGGGGAAGGACGGCGCTTGTCTCCGCTGACCACCAAGCAGGCGAAACCGGCCGTGCACTTTGGCGGACAATACCGGATCATCGATTTTCCTCTCAGCAACTGCGTGAATTCAGGGATCGACACGATTGGCGTGCTCACACAATACGAAGCAGCTTCGCTTCACGAGCATATCGGCGAAGGCGAACCCTGGAAGCTAACGCACTCGGAGGACGGCGGGATCACTTTACTGCCCGCGTTCCGGGAAGGTGTGGAGGAATATGCGGGAACGGCGGACGCCATTTACAAGAACATGGCATTCGTCGACGGCCATTCGCCCAAATACGTCCTTATCCTTTCGGGAGACCATATTTATCATATGGACTACCGTCGCATGCTGGAGTTTCACCTGAATCACCAAGCCAAAGCAACGATTTCTGTGATGCCAGTGCCCTGGGAAGAAGCCCATCGCTTTGGGGTTATGTCCAGGGATGAACGGAACCGCATCACCGAATTCGCGGAGAAACCTCCGCAACCAACCAGCAATCTTGCTTCCATGGGGATCTATTTATTCGAGTGGGATTTCCTGAAGCGACAGTTGGAGGAAGATGCGGCCAATCCCCACTCCAGCCATGACTTCGGCAAGGATTTGATTCCGAAAATGCTGGCGGGAAGCGAACCGCTGCACGCTTATGAGTTTCAGGGATATTGGCGAGATGTGGGAACCGTTCAAAGTCTGTGGGAAGCGCATATGGATTTGCTCGCCGAATCATCCGAATGGAAGCTTCATCGGGAGGATTGGCCAATGTTTACGCGAGAGCGGCCGGGCCTTCAGGGGTTTGGCAAAAAACGCAACACCCTAGCGCCCCACTCTCTCGTCCATGATCATTGTTCCCTCGAAGGATTCGCAGAACGTTCAGTGATCTTCGGCGGAACGGAAATCGGTCGGTATTCTCGCATTAAAGACAGCATCATCATGCCTGGTGCTAAAATTGGCCGCAACGTCCAGATCGAGCGAGCCATCATCGGCGAAGGAGCCGTCGTCAAGGATGGGGCAATCATCAAAGCAGAACCCGCAGAAATCAACGTTATCGCGCCATACGAGACTGTGTATGCGAAGCCGATGAATCGGCCTCAACCGTCCCGTTTGCTTCAGGAGGTCTACGACAACGCTCCTCGGCTACGGGCCGAGGGTTTGCTCTCCTGACATGACAAAGGGGCCGCTTCGAAAGAATCTAGAGAAGATCTTTCGAGGGCGGCCTCTTTTGGCATACCTTAGTACCGACATCTTGTCGTTAGCTTTGTAAAAATAAACTCGGAATCCAATTGATATAAATTAAACTCGCGCCCGTTTAAGCTGCCCGTTCCTTGGGGTTGAAACCCCAGGCTTTGGTACAACTGGTTTAGCTTCAGGTTCTGGTTCCAACAATCCAGCCGTAAGCCGGTGCGCTGCAGTGATTTGGACCGCTTGGCTGCATATCGCAATAGGTCGCTGCCTAGCCCGCGCCCGCGGTAAGGCAAACGGATCGTCAGTCGGTGCAAATAGCTGTATCCGGGGACATTTCGTTCCCCCCAGTAGTCCGGGTCGGAGTCCTGCAAGGTAAACATCGCCGCCACTTCTCCTTCGGCATGCAGCAGGTAAATCTCCCGCATTTCGTAATACGACCGAATCAACTCCGGCGTGAATTGCTGCGGATTCCATTGCTTAACCCCGTTCTCTTGCATCCAGCTAGCTGCCTCAACCAAAATCCGCCGAACCTCTTCCAAATCATCTTCTCCAGCTAAAGAAACGTTGAATATACCCTGAGCCGTTTCCAGTGTATCGATCAATTTATTCAATGTAGGTTCCTCCTCTACCAAACGATCAATTGGCTTATCACTGGGTCTGCGTCCCGACCGGAGTGCCTTTGGTTTGATTGTCACTGAGCAGCGGCAACGTGACCGACACGGTTGTCCCGACGCCTAATTCGCTATGAATCTCCATTGCCCCATGATGCAGTTCAACCAACTGCTGACTGATCGCCAGTCCCAGCCCGGTACCGCCTCCCTGGTGATTCACCTGGAAGAATCGATCTTTTACCTTGTTCAGATACTCCTCGCTGATGCCTATCCCGGTATCGATGACTTCGACCCGCACACGTTCGTTCTCCACGCGGCTAATGACGAGATGGATCCAGCTTTGCTCATGGGAGAATTTAATCGCATTGTCCACCACATTCAGGAACACCTGCTTCAAGCGGTTGCCGTCCCCGCTGACGATGGCGCTGCCCTCGGTTTTGTCCTCGAGTTTCAATTGAATTTGCTTCTGCTCCGCCTTGGCCCAGACATTCAACATCGTTTCCTGAAGCAGTTCCTTGAGGTTCACCTCGCCGATCACCAGCTTCATTTCATTGGATTGCAATTTCGAGAAATCAAGGATCTCTTCGACGAGACCGATTAGGCGGTCCGTTTCCTTGGCGATGATCCCCATCCCAATTTTCGTTTCCTCTGGATCGAAGCCGCCGGAGGTTAACGTTTCGCTCCAACCTTTAATCCCCGTCAGCGGCGTGCGTAACTCATGCGAAATCGAGGAAATGAAATCGTCCTTGATCTGATTGCTGCGAACAATTTCTTCGGCCATATAATTTAGGGTCGAAGCCAACTCGCCCAATTCATATCGATAATTCCCCTTGATTCGCGCATCGAATTTACCTCTGGCCATCTGTGCCGATACCGCACGGATATTATTAATGGGTCTGACGATCGAATTGGCCAAGCCGATACTAAACAGCGTAACCAAAGCCAGTACGGCCGCCGAAACGGCGATGGACATAAACGTTAAATTCAACAGCTTGGAATTCACCGACTCCATCGAAGTGACGTAGCGGACGATATATTGCGTTTGCCCTTGAATTTGCAACGGTCTCGAAACAGCCATAACCAATTCCCCGGTCGCTGTCTGACGCCCAATCCACTTCCCGACGCTGCCGGCTAACGCTTGCGGAACATCGCTGGTTTGTATCGCTTTGTCCGCTTGGAATGCGTTGGTGCTCGCCTTGACCTCGCCGCTGCGATCCAGAATCATCAGTTCCGTGTTATCGAGCTCAAAGGTACGCAGCATCTCCGTAAAATAGTCCGGATCCCCTTCCGCATTCAGCCGGACGAACTTCTGAAAGTAATCGGAAGCCCACATCGAATGATTGGACATATGGTTATAGATCGTATCGTAATAGTACATGCGAATGGCCAGCGTAAAAATGAACTCCACCATAAACAAGGTTACGAATACGACGATGAAATAGTGTAAGACGATTTGCCGCCCAATCCCTTTCTTGATCATTGTCCCTCGCCTTTCCACTTATAACCGTGCCCCCACACGGTTTGCAGGAAAGCCGGTTCGGACGGATTGGTTTCGATTTTTTGCCGCAAACGGCGAATGTTCACGTCCACGATCTTCGGATCGCCCATATACTCCTTGCCCCACACATGATCCAGGAGCAAATCGCGGCTGAGCGGCGTATTCTCCTTCTCCAGGAAGAATTGGATCAACGAAAACTCGGTTGGAGTCAGCTCGATCAACTGACCGTTCTTCTTGAACTGTTTAGAGATTAAATCCAGCGTAAATGGTCCGGAGGTAAATGTGACCTTCGCACTGCTCTCACGGTAAACGTTCACTCGGCGCAGCAAGGACTGGATCCGTGCGATCAACTCGGTTGGGCTAAACGGCTTGCTGACGTGATCATCCGCGCCGACGGACAAGGCGTACACCTTATCCTGCTCCTGTACTTTGGCTGTTAGAAAAATAATCCCGATCCGTTCGTTCGTCTCGCGGATGCGGCGGCACACCTCAAACCCGTCAATCCCCGGTACCATCACATCGAGGAGCGCGATGTCGATGTCTGGGACACTCTGCAGCTTGCTTAACGCTTCATTGCCGTCCGCCGCCTCAAGGACATCAAAGCCGTTGCGTTTCAAGTTAATGACGATAAAACTGCGGATAGACTCTTCGTCCTCCAAAATCAGCACTTTACTCAATTTGCTTGCCCCCTCTTCAAAAAAACGGCTTAACGCTTGATCTCCGTCTCGCCTTTATTAACCTTCAAATCCGTATGGCTGAGGAACCCGATGACCTTATCGGCGTCCCGCGCGAGCAGATCCCAATCCGTTTTGTTCCGTTCCCATTCCGACAGTGTGAAGAAGCGGATCTCTGCGACCGGTTCGTTCGTGTCGGTTTTGACAAAAATCAAGTGCTCGTTTTTGTCCGATTTCGTATCGATCGTCACATTCCCTTGCCATTCTTTCGGGAAGTTGAAGTAAAAACGTCCGGCCATATCCATGTACTGCTGCATCACGAATTTGAGACCCTCTTTCTCCTCCCATTGATAATACGAAAACAGCCATGGAATTTCATCGAATGAAATATATTCCCAGCCCTTCGGCTTCTCCAGCATGCCGATCTCCAGCAGGCCGTCGTTATTCACATCCCCGCTGAGGATTGGGTATCCCTTTAACGTCATATCTTGCGAAGGAAGCAAATTGATAAGCTGCCCTTCCTTCATGACGATCACCGTTGAGAAAGCGGAGTGGGTTCCGACGGTAGCATCAAGAATTATCCCTTTGAGGTTTCGCGTGATATTCCCGCTGACCGCATTATAGTACTCGCTGATGGGATCGTCGAGTTCCAGATGGCTCAATTCTTTAAAAGATCCGTCATATTGGTAAGTCGTTACCGTCGCATATTGCTCCCGCTTCAAATTCACGACCGTAATGTCCGGGATCTCGTCCTTATTCAAATCGTCTACCATAAAATAATGATAAGGCAACGCGATCGCCTTCTCGACTTCAGTACCATCGTAAGTATATACGGTTAACCCTTTTTGAAGTTCCTCGGAACCACTGGAGAATCCCGCGATGATCTCCAGTTTGCCGTCGCCGTTCAAGTCAAGCAGATCAAACGTTTCGAGCACCTGGCCCTCGCCGTCGAATCGTACCTTCAGCACCCAGGAGTTCCCCTGATGCTCCAGGATCATCCCGTGAATCCGCACCGCTTCATCCGGCGTTTCATAGAACACCACCGCTTCTTTAATCCCGTCGTTGTTCAGATCGGGCGTCCGGATGGAGCTGATGTTGCGGACATCTCGCGGCGAGACGATTTCTCCGCCTTTCAACTCCGCCTTGATGACGCTGATCAGCGATGCGCGATCCGTGGAGAGCTGCGGGGTTTGCATTAACGATTTGGGATCGCTTATAAAACTGCAGCCGCTCAGGATCAAGAGCAAACAAGCTCCCGCCCAAGCGGTTAACCTCCTTTTGGTGAACATCCTCATCACTCGTTTCATGCCAGATCAATTAGGCGTTTATCTTCCGGTGTCAAGCGACGACCGGATACGTCAAGCTTAAGTTCCCCCTGATGGAGTCCCCAGATTCGCGTACAGTAACGCTCCGCCAATTCCAACGGCAGCGCCGCAATCACGATCTTGTTCTGCTGCGTGCAGAGGTCTTTCAGCGTCTCCAACACCCGCTCCGCCGACTTGGGATCAAGACCGATCACGGGCTCGTCCGCAGCAAGAAAGCTCGCTCCGTGAACCAGCGCTCGGCAGATCGCCACGCGTTGTCGTTCACCGCCGCTCAGCTTACCGGCTTTGACATGGGCTTTGTCCAGCAGACCGTATTTCTCCAGCTCGTCCATCGCTCCCATGTAATCATCAGACCGAACCATTCCGGTTAAGCGGCGCAGCAGCGGGGTTTGCCCCGCTTGTCCGATCAGGACGTTCTTCAGCGCGGTTTTTTCGGGATACATCGACGGGTTCTGTTCGAGATACGCGCATTGGGAACGGTATTTCTGCGAGCCGCTTCCGCCGCCTTCGATCACCTTATCCCCATTCCACGTATAATTTCCCCGGTTCCACCGTTCGCGCAACGCTAAGCAGCGAAGAAGCGTGCTTTTTCCACTGCCGCTCGCTCCGACTACCCCGATCATTTCCCCTGCACCAAACTGGACGGTGATGTCGCGGAGTACCTTCTTTTTATTCCCATCCACTGATTTCAGCAAGTGGTTGACTCTGATCATATCCGATTTCTCCTTCTACGTAAGACGCACTTTGTCAGTCATGCCATTTCCTTTACCTTTTAGTGTATTGGAAAAACCGGCGAAAATCCATTACAGCCTGTTCATATTTGCGCTTTTTTTACCAAGCTCCGGCTTAAACGCTACCCCGGACGCGGAAAACAACAAATATGCCGAACCCAACAGGATGAACAAGAGTGGCGCAGCGCCCAGTTGCATCGCGGCTCCGCCAAGATTCGGGCCAACAATGCTCCCAAAGTTGAAGTGGAAGGATGCGATGACATTGGCCACCGGAAGCAAATGGCGCGGAAGCAAATCGGCGGCGTACGCCAGACCTAGCGAGAAGAACGAGCCGACCAAGCCGCCCGCCCCCATAAACAAGAGCAATAACGCCATGAAATGGTTGCCAGCCAGCGGTACGGCCAAGAACAGCATCCCGCCGGTCAACCCTGCGGCCATCAGCACTTTCTTGCGACCGTATCGGTCGCTCAGCATGCCGAGCGGGAGCTGGAGAATCAGCCCGCCGATCCCAAAGAACGGCAGCAGCGCAGCGATATCCGCGGCGCTAAGTCCTGACCGTAAGCCGTAAATCGGGAAGTTGCTGTTCATCGAAGCTTCCATATATCCGTAAAGTAGCGAAGGCAACAAGGCAAACCAAGCCAGCCGATAAATATGCGGAATTTTGCGTGGAGCACCAGGCTCCTCCTGGCGAACCGGTTCCGGCGCACGGTTTGGCAAATAAACCGCCGCAAGGAGCACGATGGCCAGAAACAGCACGGCCAGGATCACGAACGGTACGGCATGCCCGAATTCCAGGAGCCGAATGCCCAGCGGGCCGATGCTGAAGCCAAGTCCGTAAGACATCCCGTATAACGAGATGTTCCGCCCTCTTTTTTCCGGTGGCGACACTAAAATGATCCATAATTGCGACGTAAAATGAATGGCGCTGTCTCCGATCCCCACCAGCAAACGCAAGATGAACCACAGCCGCAAATCCGAGACCAACGGAAATACGGGCAAGGCGAGCATAACGAGAACGACGCCGCCCAACAGCAGGGGCTTGAATCCGGTGCGGCGCAGCAGCTTTTCGGCAACCAGGGACATGGCGAAGGATCCTACATATAAGGCAGCCGCATGCAGCCCGTTTACAGAGGAGGAAATCCCCCTTTCCTCCATAAATATGGACAACACCGGCAGCAGCAATCCTTGGCTGAGCCCTGCGATCACGATGACAGCGATCAGGATGAATGTTGGCGGCAATAACCGATGAGTTCTTGATGACTGTAAATTCACATGAAGCACTCCTTTATATAAAAACAAAGAAAAATCGTCAAAATACGGACGACTTTTCTCAAAGTGATCTTTTCCCGATAATCCTTAAACATTATAGTGGACAATCCCCTCCCTAACAAGCCATAATGAATCTGTATGCAATGATCTTTGGGAGGTTTGTTCTGTCATGGCCTATGATGTGAAAGTGGACCATTCCTTGGTCTACGAACTGATCAGCAGCTTTATGATATATACAACGCAAAAATGGGTGAACAATCTGGATGTAGGTCCGGAATGGATCGCTGAAATCGACGCCCGTCTCACGCCGGAAGAGCGGTTGAAATTCGCTGAAGCATCTAAGTTCCCGTTTGCCGACTACGATGTGTTATACGTTTGGGCATTGGAACGGAGCGTGGATGGAGAGGTATCCAAGTTTCTGAACGAAGTGGCGGAAACCCCCGTCGACACCCTTTATCATCGCACTAAATCCTACATTCCCTCTGTGAATAATGATGATATAGAACGGATTCGCGCCAGCTACATCCCATTATTGAATTGCTGGCAACGTCTTTATTTTGGCCTGAATGAAAACCAATTTCTCCCGCTGCTGGAGGAAGATGCTGCCGAGAAGCACACGTTGCTGCAGAAGATGGATACCGATGCATTGATCGAATACGCCTCCGGCGGTTTGGTACTGGAACCACTTAAGCCGATCACGCAGGTTGTGTTGACCCCTTCGATTCATTTTCGGCCGATTAATACATACGTCTTCTACGAAAATGTGCTGTTTATCCAGTATCCTCTGGATATCCCGGAGCTTGACGAGGATGAACCGCCTATGGTGCTCAAACGTCTGACCCGAGCGCTTGCCGAACCGCAGCGGTTGCGCCTCCTCCGCTACGTCGCCGACGAACCGAAGTCCATGCAGGAGATGCTGACGGATCTAGGCGAGCCTAAGGAACAGTTGATGCACGACTTGATGCGGCTTCGAGTCGCCGGCTTACTGCGCATCCATCTGCTGGCTCAGGACACGGAGAAGTTCAGCATCCGACCGGACGGCGCGGCGGAGCTGCAGATGTTCCTGGAGTCTTACATCCGTTTATAGCTTAGTCAGCCTATGAGCCTTTGGCGGTACGCTTGTGCTTGTGTTAGGATAGAGTTATACGTAGAGACAAGCGTTTCCTGGATAAAGGAGTGACCCATTCAATGAATAAGACCCTGCTGCAACAAGTCATTTTTGATTTGGATGATACGCTGGTTCATTGCAATAAATATTTCGATTTGATTCTGGATCAATTTGCTGACCTGCTTACCGATTGGTTCAAAATGTACGGCATAACCACAGCAGAAATTCGCGAGAAACAAACGGAAATCGACGTCGCCGGCGTCCATCAGATTGGGTTTGCCAGCTCGCATTTTCCCGAGTCACTGATTGACACGTACCGACATTACGGTCAGTTGACGGGACGCAAGGTGCTCCCCAAAGAGGAAGACCGGCTAATGAAGTTAGGGCTGAGCGTATATGAGCAACCGATCGAACCCTATCCCGGTATGGTCGAAACGCTAAACCTCTTGCGCAGCCAAGGCCATGAACTCCATCTCTACACCGGCGGCGAAACCGTGATTCAGGAGCGGAAGATCGAGCAGATGCGGTTGGCCGATTATTTTCAGGACCGGATTTATATTCGCCAGCACAAAAATGTCGAGGCACTGGAAGATATTTTGCACGTGAAACAGTTTGACCGTTCCCGTACCTGGATGATCGGCAACAGCTTGCGTACCGATGTCATGCCTGCCCTTTCCGCCGGAATCAACGCGATCTATATCAAAATCCCCAATGAGTGGCTGTACAACATCGTGGAGCTCCAGCATGACGGGGATGCGGAAATGCACACGGTCACTTCGCTCGAAGAAGTCCCGCGAGTGATCTTTAATCAAATTCATCAAGTTGAACGGCAAAAACGGACCTTGTAGAGGTCCGTTTTGTTATTTCATTTCATGTCGGGGTAGGCTCCGCTTCCAGCAATTCCAGCTTGCCTGTCGTCCGATCCGTCAGAGAGATGCGGGCTTTCATCTCACCATCTTCACGTTTGAACGACAACAGCTGCGTTTGCCCTTTCGTCAGCAGAGCGTTCAACATGGCCGGCGAAATCTTCTTGCCTTCAAACTCTTTCCAAATCACAAAACCGCAGCCTTGTTTGTAGTGCGTGCAGCCGTAACCTTTACGGCCTTCGATCAACTGGCCTCCGCAGCCCTCGCGCGGACACGGAGCAAGTGGCTGCATACTGCCTGCCTGTGGTTTAGTAGTAGGCGTGCCTGTGTTGCGCTCGCCCTTCTCAACACCGGTGGCAGCACGGCCGGATTTGCTGTTACCGCTGCCGCTCCGACTTCCGCCGCCGCGTCGGCCTCCTTTGTTCGCCTCCTCCGTTCCAAACATGGAGGCGTCCGCCTTTTGCTGGGTACGCACCTTCTCAATGATCGAAATCGTGAACCGGCGCACGTTATCCATAAACTTTTCCCGAGCTGCTTCACCCTTGGAAATCTGATACAATCGCCGCTCCCATTGGCCGGTCATCTCCGGCGAGGTCAACAGCTCGACGCCGGCGTGCCGAATCAGCTCCACCGCTGTCCGACCTTTTTGCGTGACGGTGATCTTCTTGCCTTGCATCGTAATATATCCCACGTTCTTCAGCCGCTCAATCGTCGCCGCCCGCGTAGCCGGAGTGCCAAGGCCAGCATCCTTCATCGCATCGCGCAGCTCTTCGTTCTCGAGTTGCTTCCCGGCGCTCTCCATCGCTTTCAGTAGCGTACCTTCCGTAAAATGCTTCGGCGGCTGCGTAGCCTTCTCCTTCGCTTCGGCGTCTGTACATTGCACCGGACGGTCCTTGTCGATCTGGAACGGTTCGCTGACCAGATCCTCGGACTCCTCTTCCTCGTCTTTCTTCTTCCCGCGACTGCTCCCGGATTTCGCCCCGTCATCCCCCGGCAAGCACACCTTCCACCCCAGGGCCAGCAGCTCCTTTACGTTCGTCTTAAACGTTTCGCTTTCCACTTCAGTCAGCACCGTATGCTGCTTATATTCGGCTGCCGGATAGAAATGCGATAGGAACCTCCGAATGACAAGATCGTAGACGTTCTGTTCTTCCTTACTTAATGTGCCTGGTCGCCGTAGCGTCGGCAGGATCGCATGGTGATCCTCGACCCGCGTCGGGTTGCACACCGCTTTGTTGCCGACATGCACCAGATTGGGCCGGCCACCTTCAGCCAGTTCCTTGTAACTTGAAGACTTCAGCATGTGAAGCACCTTGTGCATCCCGTCGATATTTTGCTCGGTCACGTAGTTGGAACTCGTCCGCGGATAGGAGATCACCTTATGGCGTTCATAGAGCGCCTGCGCGATGTCCAGCGTCTTCTTGGCAGAGTAGCCGAACTTCGCATTCGCTTCCCGCTGCAGTAAGGTCAGATCGTAGAGCTTGTACGGATACTCCTTCGTCTCTTTAACTTCGTATTCGGTAATCCGCCCTTCCTTGCCGCGGACCTTCTCGGCGATCGCCGCCGCCCTCTCTCCGTCCGTCAGCCGATCGCCTTGCCAGCTGCCCGTGTACTTGCGCGCGTCTTGCTCGAATTCAGCTTTGATTTCGTAGTAAGTCAGCGAATCGAAGTTTTCAATTTCCTTCTGACGGTCGTAGATCAGCGCCAGCACCGGGGTTTGCACGCGGCCAACCGATAACAACTCCCGGTGTTTGGTCGTAAACGCCCGTGTCGCGTTCATCCCGATCAGCCAATCCGCTTCACTGCGCGCTCGTGCGGCCATCGTCAGGTTCTCGAACTCAGACGCGTCATGCAGCTCAGCAAACCCTTTGGCAATGCTCTCGCTGGTCAAGTCGGAAATCCACAGCCGTTTGACGGGCTGAGTTAACTTTAGCTGCTGTTGGATTAGCGCAAAAATATACTGCCCTTCACGCGCGGCGTCGCAGGCATTCACGATCGCGTCGCATCGTATGGCCAGCTCGCCGATCGTTTTTAACTGATCTTTCGTCCGCGGGTTCGGTACGATCTTGAATCGATCCGGCAGAATCGGCAGGTCGCCGAAATTCCAGCGTTTGAATTTTTCGTCATAGGCATCCGGCTCGGCCAGGCCTAGCAAATGACCTATCGCCCAAGTGATGATGTAGCGCTCTCCCTCCAGATAGGACCGGTTGTTCTTTGCTTTCGGCTCAATCACCGCAGCGATAGTCCGTCCCATGTCCGGTTTTTCGGCAATTACGAGCGTTTTCATGCTTAAGCGCCCCTCTTCCTCTGTCTATCAATCTAAAAAAGAGCCGCGCTCCGCGCAGCTCTAGTAAGCTAGTACCTATTATAACATATTGACCCAGGATCGTCCTGCAAAAATCTGCAGACCGAGCAGTGAGTTACGCCAGTACCGTCGAACCCATCAGGTATTTATCTACTTCCCGGGCTGCCTCCCGGCCTTCGTTGATGGCCCAGACAACCAAGCTTTGTCCCCGGCGCATGTCCCCGGCGGCAAACACTTTATCGATATTCGTTTTGAATTGACCGTATTTCGCCTTCACGTTCGTGCGGCGGTCTCTTTCCAGACCCAGTTGGTCGGCCAACGTCGATTCCGGTCCGTCGAAACCGATGGCGATCAAGGCCATTTGCGCCGGAAAGATGCGTTCCGTACCCGGGATCGGTTGATAGATTTTGCGCCCGGTCTCGTCGACGATCCGCTGGATTTGCACAGTGTGCAGTTCCTTCAGGTTGCCGTTCTCGTCGCCGACAAATCGCGTTGTCATGATCGAGAATTCACGCGGATCGGAACCAAACAATGCTTTGGCTTCTTCCTGGGCATAATCGAGCGTGTACACGTTCGGGAATTGCGGCCAAGGGTTGTTAAACGAATCGCGTTCGAGCGGCGCTTTGGCGTGGGTGCCAAACTGCGTAATGCTACTGCAACCATGGCGCAGTGCTGTCGCCACACAGTCAGAGCCGGTGTCGCCGCCGCCGATCACGATGACATCCTTCCCTTCGGCGGACAAATATTGCCCGTCAGTTAGGCCGGTGTCCAGGTAGCTCTTGATCGTACCGTTCAAAAACGGCATCGCATAATGCACCCCGTTCAAATGGCTGCCCTCAATGTTAAATTCCCGAGGTTTCGTAGCCCCGCCGCACAGGACCACGGCGTCGAATTCATCGACGAGCTGCTGGGCTTGGATATCCTTGCCGATCTCCGTATTGGTGACAAATTTAACGCCTTCCGCCGCTAACAGGTCAACACGACGTTGTACAACCGATTTGTCCAGCTTCATTGTTGGAATGCCGTACATTAGGAGGCCGCCGATCCGATCTGAACGTTCGTAGACGGTCACCTCATGGCCCGCTTTATTTAGTTGGGCCGCACAGGCAAGACCCGCCGGTCCGGAGCCGACAACCGCCACTTTACGGCCTGTCCGCTTCTCCGGAAGTTCCGGTACAACCCAGCCTTCCTCGAACCCTTTATCGATAATCGCCTGCTCAATCGTCTTGATGGTCACCGGCTGCCCGATTAGGCCGACCGTACAAGAGCCTTCGCATGGCGCAGGACATACCCGGCCCGTAAATTCCGGAAAGTTGTTCGTTTTGTGCAAACGGTCCAGCGCCTCTTTCCACAAATTGCGGTAAACTAGGTTATTCCATTCCGGAATCAGATTGTGCACCGGGCAGCCCGCCGTTCCTCCAGCCATATCGATTCCCGTATGGCAATACGGTGTGCCGCAATCCATGCAGCGTGCGCCCTGAGTGCGCAGCTCCTCATCCGCCATATGCTTATGAAATTCCTCCCAGTCCTTAACCCGTTCGGACGGACTACGGTCTCCGGGAAGCTCACGTTTGAACTCCATAAATCCTGTTGGTGTAGACATCAAAAAGTTCCCCCATCCGTCATCAGTGTATCTTGATGTTAGCATTCGGGGGAACGGTTATTAATGGATTATTGATATGATAATTTGTACTGATCATCACATCATTTACGACGTTCGTAAGTCAGAAAACGATAATCATAGGGGTTCTTCTCGTCTCGCACCCCTTGTTCTTCATGGACTAATTCAAAGTCTTCCCATAGAAAGTGAGGGAAGAACACGTCCCCTTCAATATCTTCCTCGATCCGGGTTACCAAGAGCCGATCCGCCAGCGGCAGAAAGTGTTGGAACACGCCTGCACCCCCGATAATCATCAGTTCGCCACGTTCCGCGTAAGTTAACGCTTCTTCCACCGAATGCACGACATCTGCTCCCTCCGCCACATAAGAAGCATCCGCCGTAATTACGACGCTATGCCGATTCGGCAACGGTTTGCTGCCCATGGATTCCCAGGTTTTACGGCCCATGACGATGGTTTTCCCCGTTGTCTGTGCCTTAAAGAACTTCAGATCGGCCGGCAACCTCCAAGGAAGTTGATTATTCCGACCGATAGTTCCGTTTCTGGACATCGCCCAGATGAGCGTAATCATCCCCATGCAATACCGACTCCTAACTTGTTGAATTTAAACGGCAACCGTTGCTTTAATCGTTGGATGGAACTGATAATCAACAAATTCGAAATCCTCATACACGTAGTCAAAAATCGAATCTGGTTTGCGTTTGATCACCAGCTTCGGCAACGGATAAGGCTCACGCTCCAATTGGGTTTGCACCTGCTCGACATGATTGTTGTAAATATGCACATCCCCGCCGGACCAAATAAATTCGCCAACCTCAAGATCGCATTGCTGGGCGATCATATGTGTGAGCAATGCGTAACTTGCGATGTTGAATGGCAGACCAAGAAACGTATCCACCGAACGCATCGTCAACATGCAGGACAACTTCCCGTCCGCCACATAAAATTGAAAGACAAAGTGGCATGGCGGCAGTTTCATTTGATCTACCTCGGCCACATTCCATGCGCTGACCAGATGGCGGCGCGAATCGGGATTCTTCTTGATTGCTTCTACGACGGAAGTAATTTGATCGATCTTCCGACCGTCTGGCGCTTCCCAGGAACGCCATTGCGATCCATATACGGGTCCAAGGTCGCCGTTCTCATCCGCCCACTCGTCCCAGATGCGTACGCCATGTTCTTTGAGATAAGCTATATTCGTATCGCCGCGCAAAAACCATAGCAGCTCATGGATTACCGATTTCAAATGGATCCGCTTGGTCGTTACCAGGGGGAAGCCCTCGCTTAAATCGAAGCGAAGCTGACGGCCAAATACAGAGCGCGTCCCGACGCCGGTCCGGTCCTCTTTAGGTGTCCCGTTCTTTAGAACATCCTCCAGCAAATTCAAATAATTTCTCATCGTCTACACCCCGTCACCTTGGTCTATAATCCATCCTATTATATCAGACTTCCGGAGCTTCGTGACAAGAATGCTTGTTCGTATCGCTTCTTGACATCCTTAGTATGGAAGGTTATAGTAAGAGAACCATATCTTAATAGAACAATGCGAGTGAAGCACCTCGCAAGGTAGGCGTCAAAGCCTGTCTTGGAGGTGCTTTTTTTGCGTTGTCATTAGGGGTGGAAACTGAGTTTCGTTAGGAGATGATGGTTCGTGAATTGGAGACAACCGATGAAAATGTCCTTACTTGCGGTAATCATGCTTTCCATGATGTTGGGTGGAAATCGACAGTTGGTTGCAGCTAGCTCTTGGGATGCGGCTTTAGACGGGATCGATGCGGTGTATGACGGTTTGACGGCCGTACAAACGCTGGTGAAGCAGGAGAGTCTTGAAATCTCGGCGCTGCGCAAGAAGAACAACGACGCTTTGTCTGCGTTAAATGCGAAGATCAGAGCGATCGATCAAACGACGGTTACCCGTCTGACCCAGGAAACCGAGGCGCTGCAGCGCAAGCACGCTCCTTTGTTAGAACAATACGCCTCATTGGGCAAACAGGTGACGGCAGCTAAGAAACGCAAGGATAAGAAATCCGCGGATATGCTGGAATTGAAACGTAATCAATTGAAGCCTGCGTCAACATCCGCTTCGGCGGAGATTAAAGCTAAGAAAGAGGCGCTCTCAGCCGCGAAGAAGTCCAAGACCGCCAAAGCGAAAGTCGTTAAAGATGCCCTGGTTCCGGTGCAGACGTTAAAAAAGCGGATCACCGCCGAAAACAAATCCGTCGCCGCCGCGCGAAAACACCTTTCGGCGGCGGATAAACGATACAAAGCCAGCGTGAAGCGAGGCGACGCTATCGTTGCAGCCCTTGAGCTAAAGACAGTTTATGATCAAACCAAAGCCATTCACGCATCTTTAACGAAAGTGTACGAGTGGGAGCGGCAAATCGCCCAAAACGTTACTCTGGCTGCCGCCAAACTCCCTTAAGCGATGTTAATCTGGTCATGGAGACGTGTAGCGTCCGTAACGGGTTTCGAGCTTAACTAAACGTTTCTCCGTACCGTGAAGAAGGAGCGTATTAATTCCTTCCGTCCCATGCCACTCCATACCGATGAGAATTCCCTGCTCAGAGGTTCTGGCCGCAAACAGAAAAGTAAAGTGATGGGGTGCGATCTCCCCTTGGTCATCTACGCGCCAGACACTGTAAGAGTCTTCTGTTGTTGCAGGAAAGTCCAGGACGGCCAAGTTATCGCCCTGTTTTAGAATGATACAAAACAGGTGATCCGGGCCGTCTGGACGAAATAAAGCCAAATCAAGTTCAGCTTCTCCGCCTAGAGTTGCTAACCGCCATAATTGGTGAATGTCTCGGCCTTTTTCTTTCTCAATTTGTTCCCCCAGGTCGGAATCCAATTCCACTTGGCCGTCGAACGTGATCGGAAGCAAAGAATCCAGCGGAATCTGCTCACTCTGAAAGAAATAATAGGTGGCATTGGGTTGTGCCACACCTTCGGTAACGGCAAAGATATGCCCCGGCAAATGCGAGAAATTGGGAGTCGTGTCCCTTCCGGTGTTGGCGTCGTCCCCCTCCTGCCAACCTTCATAGACGACGGAAATCAAGCTCCCTTTCTCGCCAATGGCCTGAGTCATCCCTGATAGCGTTTCCTTAGATATATCCTCTGATCCGCTAACCAACAAGCGTCGTCCATTTTCATCGGCAAAACCAAATACCTGACTCAGACGGTCCACATCAACCTCACCTCCCGGTTCAGAAGGTATGGCAGGATCAGGTGTCTCCATTTCATTTACCTCTCCATTGTCAAGTGGACCGGGTTCGAGTTGAACCGGGGTCTCCCTTTCAATCAGAACTTCTTGATCTTCCCTTTGGATACAGCCGGATAGTGTCAGGATCATCAGCAGAAGTATGCCTGTTTTTCGCACAACGGAAAACCTCCCCATCTTTTGCCTATTCATCTGATTATTGTTGAAATCGCACTGAATTGTAAAGATTGGCAGCAACCTATTTTGCATTTCATATTGCTATATCGTAATATTAGGATATAATGATTATCAGGAAACCGAGGTGAACTTTCATGGATAACAATTTCAAAGCCTATCAGGAAGCTGCGGAAATGTTGAAAGCTCTGGCACATCCGGTACGATTATGCATCGTCCGCGGCTTGCTGGACAAGAAGCAATGCAACGTGACGTACATGCAGGAATGTTTGGAACTGCCGCAATCGACCGTATCCCAGCACCTGCAGAAGCTGCGCAGTTTAGGGATCGTCGAATCCGAACGCAGCGGTTTGGAAGTCAATTATCAGTTGGCGAATGAAAAAGTCATTAAGTTGGTTCGCCATCTGTTCGAGGAGGAACAATAAACGATGAGCAAAAAAGTATTAATTGTCGGCGGTGTTGCCGGCGGTGCCTCTGCGGCCGCCAGACTTCGTCGCTTGGATGAAGAAGCACATATCGTCATGTTCGAACGGGACCCTTATATTTCCTTTGCCAACTGTGGGCTTCCCTACTATATCGGTGATTCGATCAAGGATCGATCAAAACTGCTGGTCCAGACACCGGAAGCAATGCATCGTCGCTTTAACATCGATGTCCGCACCGAGAGCGAAGTAATTGGAATCGATCCTACCAGCAAAACGGCACTAGTCCGCAGCAAAGAGCGCGGCGAATATCGAGAAAGTTATGATGCGGTGATTTTGTCGCCCGGTGCGAAACCCATCCGACCGAATCTCCCTGGCATTGAAAGCAGCCGGATCCATACGCTGCGGAATATTCCGGATACGGACCGTATCAAACGTCGGGTTGTCGAAGAACGCGCTTCTTCCGCCATCGTCATTGGCGGCGGATTTATTGGCGTGGAAATGGCCGAGAACTTGCGAGAAATCGGGCTTGAGGTCACGTTGATCGAAGGCGGTCCGCAAATTCTCGCGCCATTTGACGCCGAGATGTCAGGAGTCCTTGCCAAGGAACTGGAGGATCATGGCGTTAACCTTTTAATGTCGCAGACCGTCACCTCGTTTACAGAACAAGGTAACTACATTAAGGTGCATACTTCGGACGAGCGTGAATTATCGGCTGATATCGTAATTTTGGCGATTGGAGTTACACCGGATACAGCTTTTCTGAAAGAAACCGGCTTGGAACTGGGGCCAAGAGGCCATATTGTTGTAAACGACAAACTGGAAACTAGCATTCCGGATATTTATGCCGTTGGGGATGCGGTTGAAGTCGTTGATTTTGTTAATGGTTCCAAAACAGCAATTCCGCTGGCTGGTCCTGCCAACAAGCAGGGGCGTATCGCTGCGGACAATGTCTGTGGTCTTGGAACCACATATAAAGGCTCGCAAGGCACGTCCATTATCAAAGTCTTTGGTCTTACCGGAGCGGCCACGGGGAACAATGAGAGAACGCTCCAGCGGTTAGGGATCCCTTATCATGTCACGGTGGTTCATCCCAATTCTCATGCTTCTTACTATCCCGGCGCCACCCCCCTATCGATCAAGCTGTTATTTAAGCCTGACGGTACCGTGCTAGGCGCGCAGGCTGTCGGATATGACGGGGTAGATAAACGGATCGATGATATCGCGACGGTGATTCGTTTCCGGGGGACGGTAACGGATTTGACGGAACTGGAATTGGCCTACGCCCCTCCGTACTCTTCAGCAAAGGATCCGGTGAACATGGCCGCTTATACTGCGGAGAACGTATTAAGCGGACGCGTTCGGTTGTTCGTCCCGCAGGATTTGACAACCCGGGACGTGCAAACGACCCAGTTGGTCGATGTTCGTTCTGAGATGGAGCATGCCAACGGACATATCCCTGACTCCCTGCTGATCCCGGTTGACGAATTGCGTGATCGCCTGAATGAACTAGATCGGGACAAGGAGATTTGGGTTTACTGCCAAGTCGGGTTGCGCGGGTATACCGCTTCACGAATTCTGCAGCAAAAAGGCTATAAGGTTCGCAATTTGACCGGAGGTTACAAGCTCTATCAAATGGCTAATTACCAGCCGGGTCGGTCCGATTCCCCAGATTGCCCCGTTGATCGTGTAGCAAAAGCAGAAATCGCCGCAGCTTCGGTAGCTCCGGCAACAAGCCAAGTGTCCGGTGATTCCAAACTGCATGCCGATGCGGAGCTTGATGCTTGCGGTTTGTGCTGCCCCGGTCCACTGATTCAGGTCAAACAATCCATGGATCGTTTGGAAGCCGGACAGGTTCTGCACGTGACCGCCTCTGACCCTGGATTCTATGAGGATGTGCAGGCATGGGCGACCATGTCCAAACACCGTATGCTCCAGGTTACCAAGAATGCGAACGGGATGATCGAAGCCTATATTTGCAAGGAAGACCCGGTCCGGCTTGGCGACACTTCGGTTCAACCGACAACAACACCGGAAGGCTCAACGATGATTGTATTTAGCGGTGACTTGGATAAGGCGATTGCCTCATTTATCATCGCCAATGGCGCCGCGGCCAGCGGCAAGAAAGTGACGTTATTCTTCACCTTCTGGGGGCTGAATATTCTCCGTAAATCGGAGAAGGTCCCCGTCGCCAAAACCTTCATCGGTCGCATGTTCGGTGCGATGATGCCGCGCGGCAGCCATAAGTTGTCTCTCTCCCGCATGAACATGCTTGGGATGGGAGCCAAGATGATTCGTGGCGTGATGAAAAATAACAACGTTTCCTCCCTAGAAGAACTCATGGCCAGTGCCATCAACCAAGGCGTCGAAATCGTCGCCTGCCAAATGTCGATGGATCTGATGGGCATCCGCCAGGAAGAGTTGATCGACGGGGTCAAAATCGGCGGAGTCGGTTACTACTTGGGTAAGGCCGACCAATCGGGAATTAATCTATTCATCTAATTTGTAAAAGGGGTTCTTGGTCGATTTGACCAGGAACCCCTTTTTTTAGCCCAAGCTCATTTTGCTGTATAATCGGTACGAACACCTATCTTTCGAGCGAAAAGGAGATCGACATATGAGTCAACAGGTTAGCCGAAATAACATTGATCGATTCAACGGATTCAGCGAACTCTACGATCAAAACCGCCCCAAGGCGCCGGACGAAGTCATCCGTATTTTATCGATGGTTTTGGGCCGTTCTCCGGAAATAGTTGCGGATGTTGGCTGCGGTACGGGCCTCTCCTCTTTTGCCTGGCTAAATCATGCGAAGCAAATCATTGGGATCGAGCCTAACGACGATATGCGCGCCGTAGCAATGAATCGCTGGCGGGAAAGCAACTGCCCAGCGCAGCTTCAATTCGTCAAGGGTTTGTCCACCGAATTGCCGTTGGAGCCCTCCTCCGTAGATCTCGTCACCTGCTCTCAATCCTTCCATTGGATGGACCCTCAACCAACGCTCCAGGAGTTCGCCAGAGTGCTGCGCCCTGGAGGCATATTTGCTGCTTACGATTGCGATTGGCCGCCGGCCGCCAGCCCTGAGCTCGAGCAGGCATACATACAACTCGTCGATTTCGCCGAAAAACGCGCAAGCGAACTGATCGACAACGACAAAGAAGCGTACAAGTGGCCTAAAGACCAGCATCTGCAGCAAATCCGCAAGAGCGGCCTCTTCCACTATTCACGAGAGATCGTATTTCACCATTGGGAGAGTTGTGACGCCGATCGATATGCGAATCTGGCCCTCAGTCAAGGGGGTTTGCAAACCGCTTTAAAATTAGGGGCGAACGAAATACTTTCTGCTGCTGAGCAATTCCGCGAACAAGTGAATCAAGCTTTCGGGGCTGAAGCTCGCAACATCCTATTCTGTTATCGCATGCGGCTCGGGGTAAAATAACAGCTTTTCGCTTAATCCAACCGAAATAACTTGACCAACCCCGCACAAAAAAAGGGCAAGACCGTGAACACGGCCTTGCCCAATAGACTTAGGAGTTGATCCACTCTTAGGAGGAGTGGGAGATAAAATCGCTAAAATTAGCGAGAAATTACGTGAATAGGATGACCTTCAACCAACTCGGCCGTTTCCATTACGATTTCGCCCAAGGTCGGGTGAGCGTGAATGGTCAACGAGATGTCTTCGAGTGTTGCCCCCATTTCAACCGCAAGGCCCAGCTCAGCGATCAAGTTGGAAGCTTCGATCCCGACGATTTGCGCGCCGAGCACCACGTTGTTATCTGCGTTCGCCACGATCTTGATGAAGCCTTCAGGCTGATTCAAGGAAGTTGCGCGACCATTGCCTGCGAATGGGAACTTGCCGGCTTTGACCTTAAAGCCTTTGTCTTTCGCTTCCGACTCCGTCAGACCTACGCTAGAGCATTCTGGATCCGTAAAGACAACCGCTGGGATTGCTTTGTAATCCACCACGGAAGGAAGTCCTGCGATCGCTTCGGCCGCCACTTTTCCTTCGTAGGAAGCTTTGTGTGCAAGCGCAGGGCCAGCCACGATATCGCCGATCGCAAAGATGTTCGGGTTGCTGGTGCGTCCTTGATGGTCAACTTTGACCAAACCACGGTCAGTCAACTCCACGCCAGCCAGATCCAGACCCAGATCGCCATCAGTGTTTGGACGACGGCCAACGGTCACCAGCAGGTAGTCGGCAGTGACTTCTTTACTTTCGCCGTTCACGGAATATTTCACCGTTACGTTCTTATCGGTTTGTTCCGCGCTTTCGGCTTTAGCGTTCGTTACGATTTCGATGCCGGTCTTCGCCATGTTCTTGGCAACCAGACGGGTCATGTCTTTGTCGAAGCCTGGCAATACGGTATCCATACCTTCGATGATCGTTACTTTGGTGCCAAACTTGGAGAACATTTGGCCAAGCTCAGCGCCGATATAACCGCCGCCGATGACGACAAGGCTGCTCGGAATTTCTTGCAGCTCAAGCGCTTCTGTCGAGGACAAGATGCGTCCGCCAAACGGGAAAGGTTTCAGCTCGATCGGGCGGGAACCGGTAGCCAGAATGCAATGCTTGAAGCGGTAACGCGGCGATTCGTGCTCGTTGAACGCACGAGCTTCGTTTTCGTTGATGAACATCACTTCACCGCTGAAAACTTCGACCTTGTTACCTTTAAGCAAGCCGCCAACGCCTTGAGTCATCTTCTTGACAACGCCGTTCTTGAATTCTTGCGTTTTCTTGAAGTCCACTTTCACGTTCTCTGCCGTAATCCCGAAGGCATCGGCATGTTGAGCGGACTCGTATTGGTGAGCGGCCGAGATCAGCGCTTTGGACGGGATACAACCGCGGTTCAAGCAGACGCCGCCAAGCTCCGATTTGTCAACGATGATCACCTTTTGCCCGAGCTGGGCGGCACGAATGGCCGCCACATATCCGCCGGGACCTGCACCGACAACTAATGTATCAATATCTAGAGAAGCATCTCCTACTACCATTGATTACACCTCCATAACGAGCAGCTCAGGATTCGCGAGCAGCTGTTTGATATAGTTCATAAAGTTTTGCGCCGTCGCGCCGTCGATCAGACGGTGGTCAAAGCTGAGGGACAAAGCCATTACCGGAGCGACAACAATTTCGCCGTTTTTGACAACCGGTTTCTCACTGATCCGGCCGGTTCCAAGGATCGCAACTTCAGGATAGTTGATGATTGGCGTAAAGAACATACCGCCGGCAGAACCGATGTTTGTGATCGAAATCGTGCTGCCTTTCATCTCGTTCGCTGCCAGTTTGCCTTCACGGCCACGGGCTGCCAGGTCCTTAATGGCTTCGGCGATCATCCAAATGCTCTTCCGATCCGCATCTTTGATCACGGGAACGATCAGACCATTATCGGTGTCCGTTGCAATCCCGATGTTATAGAATTTCTTATACACGATCTCGTTGTTCACTTCATCAATCGAAGCATTCAGAGCCGGGAATTGACGGGATGCGGCAACCAAAGCTTTCACGATGAATGGAAGATAAGTAACCTTAATGCCTTTCTTCTCGGCGATCGGTTTCATCCGCGTACGGAAAGCGACCAATTCGGTGACGTCCACTTCGTCCATGATGGTAACATGAGGCGCGGTGTAAGCCGATTTAACCATCGCATTGGAAATCGCTTTGCGAATGCCTTTAAACGGTACGCGTTCTTCTTCGCCGTCCGTAGAAATCGCTGTTGGTGCAGCAGCGGCTGGAGCTTTGGCTGCTGCGGCTGGAGCCGCGGCTTGTGCAGGTGCTGCAGCTTGGGCTGGAGCAGCGGCGGCAGCTCCGCCTTTCTTGAAGTTGTCGACGTCTTCTCTCGTGATTTTCCCGGCTTTCCCTGTACCTGGAACTTGGGACAAATTCACACCTTGTTCACGAGCATATTTACGTACGCTAGGGGTAGCGAGAATCTCACGGTTTGGAGCGACCGGAGCTGCGGCTGCAGCCGGCGCACCAGCAGCGGCCTTAGGTGCGTCATGCGCTTGCTCTGGAGCAGCGGCTTGTTCTGGCACATCGCCTTCTGCATCAATAACAGCTACAACGTCTCCAACGCGGAAGATCGCGCCGTCTTTTCCGAATACTTCAAGAACCGTACCGTTCACCGGACAAGGTACTTCAACGACGGCTTTATCATTTTGCACTTCCATGATGATATCTTCGTCCGTAACCTTATCGCCTGGTTTGATGTGCATTTTGATAATTTCGCCTTCATGCAAACCTTCGCCCAGTTCAGGGAACCGGTATTCGAATTTGGATGAGGAAGCTGCCGCTTGAGGAGCAGGAGCTGCTGCCGGAGCAACCGGAGCGCTTGCCTCTGCAGCTGGAGCCGGAGCTCCTTCTTGTTCGGGAAGATCGCCTTCGGCTTCGATCACGGCTACGACATCGCCTACGCGGAATACGGCGCCGTCTTTACCGAACACTTCTTGTACTACACCATTAACAGGACACGGCACTTCAACGACGGCTTTGTCGTTTTGTACCTCCATGATGATATCTTCATCTGTTACTTTGTCCCCTGGCTTGACATGCATTTTGATGATTTCACCTTCATGCAAGCCTTCGCCCAGTTCAGGGAACCGATATTCAAACTTAGCCACAGGAAAGACCTCCTATTTTGTTCTTCGATTTAGAATTCAAGCACTTTGTTAACGCCCTCGATCACGCGAGCCGGGGACGGTAGCCATTGGTCTTCGATTTGCGCGAACGGATATATGGTATCCGGCGGAGCGATGCGAAGGACAGGAGCTTCAAGGTGCAGAATCGCTTTCTCGTTGATTTGCGCGATGACTTCCGCTGCGATGCCGGCCGATTTTTGCGCTTCTTGAACAATGATGGCGCGATTCGTCTTCTTCACCGAGGCAACAATCGTATCGATGTCCAGCGGCACGAGCGTACGCAGGTCAATGACTTCGGCTTTGATGCCTTTGGTTTTCTCCAATTCTTCCGCTGCTTTAACAGCTGTATGAACCATGAGGCCATAAGCGAGAATCGTTACATCCGAACCTTCACGAACGATGTTGGCTTTACCCAGTTCAACCGTGTATTCTCCTTCAGGAACCTCATCACGGAAGGCATGGTACAGGTTCAAGTGTTCCATAAAGAAGACTGGATCGTTATCGCGAATAGCGGAGATCAACAGTCCCTTCGCGTCGTAAGGGTTCGAAGGAATCACGAGCTTGATCCCTGGGGTTTGGGCGATCAGGCCCTCCAAGGCATCCGTATGCAGCTCGGCTGCTTTAACGCCGCCGCCAAACGGGGTGCGGAATACGACGGGAGCGTGGTAACGTCCGCCGGAACGGTAACGCATCCGGGCTGCTTGTACGAGAATTTGGTCCAAAGCTTCAAAAATAAAACCGACAAACTGGATTTCTGCGATCGGACGGAAACCTTGAATCCCCAGACCTACCGCCATACCACCGATGGCCGATTCCGCCAGCGGCGTATCCATGACGCGTTCTTCCCCGAATTCTTTCTGCAGGCCTTCCGTTACGCGGAACACCCCACCGACATTACCTACGTCTTCGCCGAAAATCAGAACGTTTGGATCGCGTTGCAATTCGACGCGCATGGCGTCGCGAATCGCTTCTTTCATATTCATTTGTGCCATTGCTTGTATCCTCCTCTATAGAACGATCAGACTAGTTTACACGTACGTATTATTGAAAATCGGCCTTTTGCTCTTCCAAGTGCTTCGGTGTTTTTTCGAACATGCTGTCGATCAGGCCTGGAATTGTCATTTTTTCTGTTTGTTCCGCTTTCTTGATTTGCTCGTTGACTTTTGCTTTCGCTTCTTCTTTCACCCGAGCGGTATCTTCTTCGGTCCAAAGACCTTTCTTCTCCAAATATTTAGCCAAGCGAGCGATTGGATCTTTCTCGCCCCATTGTCCTTCTTCTTCCTTCGTCCGGTACTTCGAAGTATCGTCAGACAGGGAGTGCGGACGGAACCGGTAAGTGACCGCTTCGATCAATGTAGCGCCTTCGCCGTTACGAGCGCGTTCAGCAGCTTCCTGCACCGCACTGATGACTGCAAACACGTCCATCCCGTCGATTTTCACGCCGCGGATCCCTGCAGCGACTGCTTTATGAGCGATCGACAAGGCTGCGGTTTGTTTTGCGAACGGTGTGGTGATGGCATAACCGTTATTTTGCACGAAGAAAATAACCGGCAGTTTGAATACTCCAGCGTAGTTCAGCGCTTCGTAGAAATCGCCTTCCGAAGAACCGCCGTCACCGGTATAAGTAATGGCCACTTGTTTTTGCTTCTTGAGCTTGAAGCCCATCGCGATCCCCATCGCGTGCAACACTTGAGCGCCGATAATGATTTGAGGCATAAGTACGTTGACGCCTTCCGGAATTTGTCCGCCGTGTTGATGACCGCGGGAGTACAGGAAAGCTTGATACAGTGGGAGACCATGCCATACGAGCTGCGGCATATCGCGGTAACCCGGGCAAACAAAGTCGTTCTTGTCCAGGGCGAACTCACTGCCTACCATGGTCGCTTCTTGTCCGGACACCGGTGCATAAAATCCGAGGCGGCCTTGGCGACCCAAGTTGATCGCACGTTCGTCCCAGGTACGCGTAAATACCATGCGATACATCAGTTCTTTCAATTGATCGTCGGACAATGCCGGCACTTTATCTTTGTTAACGATTTCACCGTCTGGCGAGAGCACGGTCAAAGCTTGAACTTCTTCCGTGTATACTTCATAAGGAATCTTGCTCATTTTTTTCACCTCGACTGAAAATTTGATTAACTTGTTCCTCTGTTATAGAATTATTATACTCCTGTTTCATTCTAGAAGTCAAAGGAATTAAGGATTATTGTGTTATATATTTATCTTTGTGTATGTAACAGTTTTTCAAAAATAGTATAACACAAACCCATATTGTGGTAAGCTATCGTTATCTCTATTTCATGGTAAATGTTACTTGAATCAACAGGCAAAAGCAAAATCCATCCAACCGGGAGTGTGTGTAGAACCATGACGGATTCGAATTATTTGAAACGAACCATCATTAAAGAGGAAATCCAAAGCCAGTTCTTAGGGGAAAAGCGTTACCTGCGCGTTTACCTTCCACCTGGGTACAACGAAATCCTCAGTTATCCCGTCATTTACTGTCAGGACGGCGAGGAATTCTTCAACTTCGGTCGTATCGCGACGCACGCCAATCGCCTGATTCTGGATGAAGGCCTCGAGCCTTTCATTATTGTAGGCGTGGAGGTGAACGTCGCTGTGCGCACGGAGGAATATGCCCCATTTGGAAACCGATTTGAAGCCTATACGCGCTGTTTCACGGAAGAAATTATTCCCTTTATCGAACGCAATTATCCGGTTCGCTGCGAACCTTCGGAAAGGGTGCTGGCCGGAGATTCATTAGGGGCAACCGTCTCTCTCCATCTCGCTATGAAAAACCCGGAACTGTTTTCCAAAATCATTAGCTTATCCGGCGCTTACTATGAACCTTCCCTGGAAATCCTTGCTCAAGAGACCGATCTTTCCTATTTGTCGCTCTTCATGATTGTGGGACTGCAGGAGGATCATTATACTACCGATACGGGTACCTATAATTTTGTTGAACTGAACCGCAGAGCCAAAGCCCTCCTGGAGGAACGCGGTGCCCAAGTTGCCTACTTCGAGAAGGACGGCAAACATCTATGGGGATTTTGGCAACAAGAGCTCCCGGACGCGATGGTACATTTCTTAAAATAGCGCTTACATGATGTTGTAAAATCAGAGGCTGCCCAACGTAGAACCTACATCTACTAAGGACAGCCTCTCTTGGTGTTTGTTCAATTCGGCCTGACTGTAACTTAAGGTGTCTGATCTTGTACAATGGCCCGCTCGGGAGTTGACTCCGCATCTACTTCCGCTCTGATATAAATGTCTCCTGTTGCCAAAGATCGTCTAGGCAACTTCCATTTATAATGAACAGACAGCATCCGGAAAAAGACCACGGCAACAAACAGCAGAATCAATTCCACCGTCGACCCAAACCATCCCATGCCAATCGCCAGCCCCGCCAGCATGGCCCACACGGCATAGATTTCGTCTCGCAACACCAGCGGCTTACGCCCGGCCAGCAGATCGCGGATAATCCCTCCCCCGATGCCTGTTAGTACCGCCGCAACCAACACCGCGCTCATCGGATGTTTCATCTCCGTCGCGTATAACGCCCCTTGGATGGCAAAAGCCGACAAACCGATCGCATCAAACAAAACCTCCGTCCGCTTCCAGTGGCGAACCCACGGCATCGGAAGCACGAAAGCGACAAACACCGACAATACGGCCAGCAATATCAAATCCCCTTGCGCCCATAATGTCGTAACCGGGACGCCAATCAATACGTTGCGGATAATCCCGCCGCCAAAAGCGGTGACCAAACCCAATACCAGCACGCCAAGAATGTCATATTCCTCTTCCATGGCCACGAACGCGCCGGACATCGCGAAAGCAACTGTCCCGATGATGCTAAAAATATCAAAGATATGCATCTCTTCCGTCCTTCTCTGCCTTTCTCTGTCAGCTTCTTTTATCAATCCCCATTGTAGGCCCACACGGTGAAATTGTGCAACCCTAAAATCTGAATTATACTATTGAAGCAATAGATATTTTTGCGTGAGAGGAAGGAATAGAAATGACCGTGAACCGGGTTCTTATTTTTGCCGGTGGGCGTTTAGATCCGGGAATGCTTCGGGAGGTTCGTCCGAACGATTTTCTGATCGGAGCTGACCGTGGAGCCTTATTTTTGGTTGAGCATGGAATGAAGCCGGATTTGGCGGTAGGCGATTTCGATTCCGTCAGTGAGGAAGAATTGGAACGTATTCGTACATATAGTATTGAGCTTCTAGCTTGCGATCCGGTTGACAAAGATTTAACGGATACGGAACTGGCCTTTGACCATGCCGTACGGAGAAACCCTGCAGAAATCGTGTTAACCGGTGTGATTGGAACCCGCTTGGATCATACGCTTGCCAATCTGCATATGTTGCTTCGTGCAGCAGAACAAGGAATTACCTGTGCCATCTGGGATGAGTATAATTACATCACATTGTGCGGGTCCTTCTCTCAAGTCGAGGATCGCGGATACTCCTATGTCTCCCTGCTCCCGCTTACCCCTGTCGTAACCGGTATTACGCTCGATGGATTCATGTATCCCCTACATAACGCCACTCTCCGAATTGGACAATCCCTGGCTGTAAGCAATCAATTAGTCGCTTCCACCGGAACGGTACATGTCGGCGAGGGGTGGCTGCTGATCATTCAAAGTCGAGACTAACATTTTAATATATTTCATTTTTGTAACCATCTCTGCACCTTTTATGAAATATGAAAAGAAAGAAAAACCCTTGAATTTTCAAGGGTTTTTTACATTCCAATTTTAAAGGAAAATCTCTACATCTTAAAAAAATGTAAACTTTAATGTTATTTTAATAATCGCTGTCAAACCGTTGGGACGCATGGATTTTAGGAGATTATACCATATTTTAGGAGATTACAAATCTGTTATACTTCATTTACGAACCGGTCAAAAAACAATATCTTTGGAGGTACTACTACATGAATAAACGCACCCTTTTCCAAAAAGTATTGACGGTCGGACTTGCGTCCGCCATCGGTTTCAGTACGCTGCTTGCTAGCGGGGCTGAACCTGTACAAGCCCAGTCTGCAACAAGCACCGCCGTTTCTAAAGGATCGCAAGTTGTAAACTACGGTAAGAATTTTTTGGGCACGCCATATAAATTCGGTGCATCCACTTCCACGACCCGAGTATTCGACTGCTCTTCGTTTACGAAATATGTATTCAAAAAGTACGGCGTTACTTTGCCTCGTACGTCCTCAGCGCAAGCGAAAGCGGGTTATGCCGTTTCAAAGTCGAATCTGAAAGCTGGCGATTTGGTGTTCTTCTCCAGCGGCAGCCGGGCTAACGGGAGAAACGTAACGCATGTGGCGATCTACATGGGTAGCGGAAAGATTCTGCACACTTATGGTAAACCAGGTGTAACGATCTCCAATCTGAATTCGGGCAACTGGAAAAGAACTTATCTGAAGGCCCGTCGCGTCCTGTAGTCGGACAAGCCCCCCATACTACTTAATCAAGAAGTCGTTGCATAGATCAATCGATCGCAGCGGCTTTTTGACCTGAAGATAACCTGGCATGCCAATGTCCGGGTTATTTCCTGTTTAACCAAGCATATATCCGGTGCCACGAACGGTATGCAACAGTTTTTTTGTATGACCGCTATCTATTTTTTTGCGCAAATGACGGATATAGACGTCTACCACATTCGTTCCTGTTGCAAAATCATAACCCCACACTTGCTGTAAGAGCATCTCTCGCCCACACACTTTCCCCGCCCGTTTCAACAGAAAAAGCAGCAAATCGAATTCCTTTGGCGTCAACTTGATAGGTTCTCCGTCTCTCCACGCCTTGCGGCTGCGCAGTTCCATTCGCAAATCCTCAAACGACAACTCGGTTAAGGAGCCATCCCCCAATCGTTTGAACAATGAAATCAAATGGCCAATTCGGGCATACAGTTCAGCCATGGGGATTGTAACCTGAACCACGTCGTTAGCTCCCCGGGCAAAACCGGCGACAACCGCCTCCGAGCTCCACTCCTTAAGCAAAAGTAGGATCGGAAACGGAGCAAATCGGCCAATTTCCTCCTGAAGGACAGACGAGGCATCATTCGGCAAATCCGTACCCAGTAGCAGCAGATCCGGAAGGTCCTCTTCCAGCCATCGAAGAACGCCTATTTCGTTCTGCCTCCACCCGATTCGATAACCGGCTTCCTCCAGCCCGGATTTGATACGCTCTCCCTCGGCAGGATCCTCCAACACAAGTATGATGTACCTTTTCATCGCGCGACCACCTTACGCTGCATCTGCTATTTCTTCATTAATAAGATGGTCATTCCTGCGGCAAACCATTCGGTCGTCGCTATACAATCTCGGTTAGGCTTAACCTAAATAACGGTCATAGATCGTTCTGGCCTCGACCGGATCTTGCGTGCCGTGAATGAGTGCCCGCCCATCCGTAAACAAGACCAACCGACGTTCGCCAATCGTAAAAGAAAGCAAAAACGGGTTGATTTCTACCGTCCCCTCCTGCAATCGGCTCAACTTATCCGCCATATCTTGCAGTTGAATGTTTCGTTTGGCGGCCGGTCGAATCTGAACCGTATCCCTACCGCAGAGTACTTCCGTTTTCCGATGGCTGGAAGCGGACAGATACGGGAAGGTAGCTCCACTTCCACAGGAAAGGCACTCGTCCCGCTTGGCGGAACCAACCTTGATTGAAGCTTGCTCGTTCCGCCATAGATCAAAGGTCAGCAATGTGCCGCGAAGTGTCTCGGGGTGCCCGGTTAATAGCTTTAGAGCTTCTGTTGTTTGATGGGCCACAACCATCTGTACGGCAGGCGGTATGACGCCGACCGTGTCGCAGGTATCCCCGCCAAGCGGTACGGTACCCAGGAGGCAATTCAGGCAAGGGGTCTCGCCTGGCAAGATCGTGTAAGTAATGCCGTAACTTCCGACGCAACCGCCATAAACCCACGGAATGCGATATTTTTGCGATATATCATTGATCATCAATCTTGTATCGAAATTATCCGTCGCATCCATAATCAAATCGACGCCAGAGATTAAAGCTTCCAACTCTTCCGGGTCGACATCCATCACATGGGCATCGATGCGCACCTGACTGTTGATCGCGGCTAACCGCTGTCGGGCAGCAATCGCTTTAGGTACCCGCTCGGCTGCGTCCGCTTCAGAAAACAACTGTTGTCGCTGCAAATTGCTCCATTCCACGTAATCCCGGTCGGCGATCACGAGATGGCCCACTCCCGCGCGCACTAGCGTTTCAGCGATGCCGGTGCCAAGCGCTCCCGCACCGACGACCAGTACCTTCGCCTGCTCAAGCTTGTCTTGTCCGGTACTGCCTATAGGAGTAAACAACCTTTGCCGCGAATAACGATCCGGTTGTTTCCTTTGATGTTCCTGATCCATAACCTTCCTTAATCTCCTCTCCGCTGCTCATATCCTTGAATCTTATTGTATCCGGCGTATAAAGCATTTGGTGATCGCTGAGGCCTGTTTGCCTTTAGGGATTACCCAGCCGTAATACACCGGACCAAAATCCGGCAGATCCAGCTCGACCGGCACGATATCCGCCTGCCCTCCGCTTTCGAAAGAATAATCCACTCCAACCGTAAGCGCAAGCCCTTCCCTCACCGCGCCTTGAATTGCCTGAACATTGTTGGTAGCGAACAAAATATCCGGTTCTCCGTATTCTGCGAGTCTAGTAGTTAAGTAATGACGAATATGCTCATCGTCATACAGGACAAGGGAATATCCGACAAGCTGCTCCGGTTTCATCGACCGCTCTAGAGCAAGCAATGAAGTTTTAGGTACACCAACGACCATTTTACCGGTAAAAAGCTTTTCAAAATGTAATGTTTTATGTTGAGCCAGAAGATCCGATGTCAGCGCGATAAAGCCAAGATCGATTCCTCCGCTTTGCAGTTCATCCAAAATTTCTTTGGGTCCCTGCTCGAAAATACGGACCTTGACCTCAGGGTAATCCTTCCTAAAGCCTGCAATCGCCTCCATCAATAAATGCATCGGACCGGGGATCGTTGCGATGATCAACTCGCCGCTTAGCTTGTCACTGTAGGAGTTGGCTTCGGACCGAAGGGCTTCGAGTTTGGTCAATATCTCTGCAGCTCGTCCAATAATCGACTGTCCTTCCGGCGTTGGAACAGCACCAACCCCTCGCGACCGGTTAAATAACACCACTCCAAGTTCCGATTCCAGTAAAGAGATGGACTGGCTAACAGCGGATAAAGTAACATGAGCGTTTTGGGCCGTTTTGGTCAGCGATTTTGTTTTTGCCACATCTACAATATACTCCAACTGCTCCAGGTTCATGGAATTCCCTCCCTGCGGTCGAACCACTTCTTAAGTAATTCTTATTTGATACTAATTATATATAAATTTTGTTTAACAATGACTTTTGTTACAATCATAGTACAGAACTTCATAAATATCAAAGAGAGGCAGGAGAAGTACTCATGCAACAAAACAGAGTAGCCATCGTGACCGGGGGAGCTAGTGGAATCGGTAAAGAAACCGCTTTCAAATTTGCCTCCAAAGGGGATCGGGTCGTTGTAGCTGATTTTAATGTGGCTGGCGGACAAGCAGTCGCAGAACAAATTATGGCAAACGGAGGTAAAGCCATCTTCGTCAAAACCGATGTTTCTAAGTATGAAGATGTTGAAGCCTTGGTAGAAAAAGCGGTGGATACTTACGGAAGAATCGATGTCATGTTCAATAATGCCGGGATTGGCCGGGTCACCCCGGTGCTGGACCAAAATCTAAACGATTATCATAACGTCATTCAGGTGAACCAGCATGGCGTTGCGTACGGCATCATCGCCGCTGGCAAAAAAATGCGTGAGCTAGGGATCAAAGGGGTCATCATTAACACTGCTTCGGTGTTTGGCTTCCTTGCTTCCCCCGGTACCTTCGCCTACCATGCCTCTAAGGGTGCCGTAATTATGATGACCAAATCCGCCGCTCTGGAAATGGCAGACTGGGGTATCCGGGTTATTGCTGTGGCGCCTGGGGCCGTCGATACTCCGATCATCCAAGGTTATAAAGACAAGGGCATGGTCGATTCGATGAAGTCCAAAGTGATGGGCAACAAATTGACATTACCGGAACAGGTGGCCGATACCGTTTACTTGTTGACGCTGGACGAGGCTAGTGCCATTAACGGTAGCGTCGTCATGGCAGACGAAGGGTATGCTTCCTTCAAATAATCGCTGTCGTTGGCAAAGGGGCCGGCCCAAAGCTGGCCCCTTCGTCAACGTGTATCTATCTCCTCTTTACGGTCCGCTTGTCCGACAATCTAACGGATAATAACCGTTTCCGGCTGCCTCACGTTCACCGGAGAATATCTCTTCCTCACGGTATCCTAACTCTCGAGCCTTTGAGCAGGACTCTCGATAGAAGTATTTCATCCCTGTCGAGGGATCAACCGCTCCCAGGATCGTCGGCGTTCGATCCAGCCTCCCCCCACCTATTGCATAGTTGTTGTAATGAAGATTCCCAACTGGAATGCCTTGCAGAAATACCAGAATTCCAACATCATTCAGCGTGTTGTTCCAGTCCTCTTGTGGGATGACCGGCAACGTGAAAGTATAGTGTACGCCACGTTTCTCGGCGAGCAGATTGTGAAGGCGGATCGTCCGGGCTAAGTCCTCTTCAATGAGGCGGACGATCGTAGCGCGCCGAACGGCCTCAAATTCCTCATCGCTCTGTAACAGCGGAATGGAAACTTCCGATTTGATCTCGGATTGCAGCCCGCTAACCCAGCGGTCTGCCGCAGCATCATACGCTGTTACTTTCCTATCCAAAGTCAAGGCGATGCTATTCCCGTCAACATCGGAGTATGTATAGTTTTTTTTGTCACTCCAGTGGTATGCGTATGTATCCGTGTTCCTTTCAGCATCTGCCGAATACAGAAAGTAACCATCATAATCCATGACGACAACCGCTGGAATATAGCCGAGGAGCGCGTGTTGTCCCACCGGATCGTCAGCGACCCCAAAGTTTAGGTACAAACTTCGAAGCAGTGCGGCGAGCGCTTGCTCCTTATCCGCACGCATCCATTTCTCTGATCCGTACCCGCTCTCGAATTGCTGGAGCTCGTTTCGATTCAGCGCAACCGCCGCATCTTGGACTGCCGTGCGCATTGCAGCAGTATATCGGGTTTCAAGCCGGTTCACTTCCCTCAGATTCTCCACCCGCTGGCCGTTCAGCCAAAAGATCGGAGCGACGATCAACACAAAAATGACAGCCCAGTCAGTAATCTTCATTTAGAACCATACCTCCATAGGTTAGCAGAGACGGCTTTTCTTTACCTGCACCGTTATATAAAAACTCCGATAAAATATCTAACGGGCTGCGAGAAAGATCAACAACCGTGACAGCAAAGAAATCGCCTTCCTGGAGCACATAGTTGTCACCTTTGTTCCCCGTTCCGGTTGGAAACATCGCCTGCAAAATATCCGAAGTATAAAACGCATCGTAGACGACGCTAAAGTCGTTCAGGAAGGACGTGGGGTCGGCCGGATCACCGTATTCCGGATGATAGGTTTTATGCCGGTGTTCCAATTCAACCTCATACCCTCCCCCAGTGATTTCGATTTCGCGGATAAAATCCTCATACATCTTTGGCGTCACGATCCCTTTGTTCCGAACCGCATCGGTAAACTGCACTAATGTCCGATATGCAGCCAAATACCGGATATCCTCCTGCCGTTGCGCCGCTTGCAATGCTGGAAACAGAAACAGGAGCAGCACGGCAAGCAGAGCGGCTGTTATTTTGGACAAGGCATTGACCATCTCCAGCAACCTACTTTCTACGAAAAATGACGCGGATTTCTTTTCCAGAAGAATCTTTCATACGTTCCGCGCTATATTCCTCCCGTAGCTCTAGTACGGTTACGGCGCGCGATCGGCTTTGCTCCAGTTCATCTTCCAGCAGGCCCGTCAGGGGGGCATTCAAGATTTCGCCGTCCACTTCGATAACTACGCCTTGATCGATCCAATCCGGAAGACGATGTAATATTTGATTCCCTGTCACCCTTTCACTCGTCAATTCCAGCAGATCGTCATCGCCTAGGTTCGCCGCCGTTTCCCATACGGAATCCTTCCCCTCATGAGCATAAACACTTCGCCCAACACCGTGCAGCTGAATGGCAATCGCATCGTAGGCAGCGTTCTGGTCCTTCTCGATTTCAAGGGTATAAAGGGTTGCAGCTAGAAAAGAACTGACAGAAAAGAGCAGCCAAACTAGACTTTTCACCTGATTAAACATCTTGATCTGTGCCCCCAACCCGCGATTCTTATGGAATCAGCGTCGTTTGCGTAAAGATTAATCCGCGGACTACGTTGGAGCTGTCCTTGACGACCAACGCTTTAAATTTGCCGCTAGGATTGACATATTCATTAAGACGTTCGTCCCAAGCGTTGCTAATCGCGGCATAGCTTTGTCCGTTTACAGATCCATACCGTTCCGAGGAAACAGGCTCATTGATGAGGAGAACATCTCCATACCATTCCCCACCGCTGTTCTTCCCGGTTTTCACCAATATCCCGAACTGATCTCGATCCTTAAATTTTCGCAGCGCGTTCGTCACTTGCGACCCGCTGACCGTCGTGTCATCATAGACGGTAAATGAAGCTTGGGACAATTCCGTCTGGATGTCGGAAAAGCTGTTCTGCGCCGTTTTCGTGGCTTCCTGGGCAGATACGAACAAAATGACAACAATCGTAATTAATGCGATAGTCAAAAAAATGCCGGCCGCGACTTTTAAAGCGGATGAAGCGTTGTTCATCGATAAGTGCCTCCTTTATTCCTCACAATTTTTGGAGTTGATCAAAATACAAGCTCATCTGTTCAAAACTCATCCAGATCAGCGGAATGACCAAATAGGCGAATACGAGCGCATACATTGGGGTAAATCCGATGATTCGTCCCCAACCGGCTTTAACCTCCAGTGACTTCTCGTAATCCAACCGCCGCCGCTCAAATTGATAAGACATATCGCTGTCGAGATCGTCAAAAGCGTCAGCGACTGTAAGTTTTTCCGACGCCAGCAGTAATTTGTCCGCCAAACGTTGGAAATCCTCCAGTATAACCTCCTTCCTCAACTCCACGAGTGCCTCCTCCGGGTTATGTCCATAATCCAGCAGGCATTTTTGCAGGGGGACTCGAAAGATCACGGCATAAGAAGCCAGCCATTCCAAAATTTCTTCCACGGAGATGCGCTCCAGCTCCCGCAGGATAGCAATCATCGTTAGCATCTGATACACCTCATGGCGCATGTCCATCAACCTTATCCATCGCTGGAATTGCACTGTCCAAAGCGGCAACTGGTAACCGGCCAACCCGGCCAGAACAGCGAGCCCAACCTCCCACCACCTGAGGTATTCCTGATTCCACCGCTGCAGCTTGTCCATGACCCGACGGGCAACCTCAGACAGCTCTTCATGGGAACTCCCTCCCCCGAATCTTTCTTGCATCGTTTCAATGGAGCGGGCGATCGCGTCATAACCGGCCGTCGCCGACATCTCCATTTCCCGCATCACCGCAGCGTCCCCTTCGGCGTCCAGACGTCCGGCCTCTATCGCATCCTTCGGCAAAGCACCGAAAAAGGACGCAGTGGCGGGAGGTTCCGTCATTATGCGCTGCTGGGCTAGATGGTGGATCACAAGGAATGCACCCAAGGTAACGATCAAGCCCATGGAAAATGCGCAAATCCGCCTGACCTGAAACCATTCGAGCCGCAGCTGATGGTTTGTCTCCTTCAGCAGTTGAGAGATTCGATGATAGGTTACGGACTCGACAGTAGGAACAAACCGGCGACAGATGCGTCCAAGGATTCGATGCGCATAGATCCTCGCTTCCCAAGGCTGTTTCACCGGTTTGGCTCGATAGCTTGTTTCTTCTTCGCTTTTGAGCTTTTGCAACAGAACGTAACTGAACAAGATGGTCAGAAATAGGCCGATTTTGATCCATATCCCCGCTTTGCTCAAGTAAAATGAGTCCATAAGCGGGAAATGACCTCTAGCCCAAACTTCGACGGGCTTTGTAAAAAAGACCGGCAACAATGCGATCCCATGCAGCCCTTTGAGCAGGTAGTCGAGCCTTTTCTTTCGGATTAGCTCCAATTGAACTTCACCGGTTAAGCGGCTGATGCCGCGGAGATACAGGGAACCTTCCGCAGATTTGCGATCGCCGTATTCCGATACTAATCGGGAAATGCCGGCAAAGGCTTTCAAATAGCGGCTTGGCGCCGTTTCAACATACTTCTCCAGCGCTTCGTCCGGATCGGAATCCTCCAGTGCTTCGTTGATCAAATGAGCATGAACCCCGATCTCACGGCCTGTCGTCTCGCCGGCTTCCTCAATCGCATCCGACACCATGCCATGCCGATGATAGGCGTGCCGGACCGCGGCATAAAAACCTAACAGTTGCTCAAGCAGCTTGGTTTCCAAGCGATTAATGTAACCATCAAGTATCAAACCCTGCAGAACGGCAGCGGCAATGAGCAGTGACAAAAAGAAAACCCAATCAGGATTCAACGCGGTCAACGCCGCGATCGATGCGGCAAACGTCCCCGTTATACCATAGGTCATTTTCATCGTTTGACGCCTGAGTTCCATCTCGTCATTAGGATGAATGACCGCCAAACGCAATCGAACTTTCCCGACGTAGTGCCGGAGCGGCAACACCTTCATCCAAACGGTATATGATTTAAGATAGAACGAGGAGATCCGCAACTTCATCCAGCGCAGAGGTTGTTGCGAAGACGTTCCGCCCGCGCCCCAAGCATCTGCCCATAGCGGATTTTCCCTTTTACCGAGCATCTGACTGACGACAACCAATCCGGCAAAGCCACTTAGGGATATTCCTAGAACTAACAGCAGGATCGTCTTAAGCTCCAACCGTCTCCCCCCAATACATGCAGACAAACCGTTCAAAATCCGCCGCGTCCTCCGGCAGCATCTCACGGGCCATGGCCTCGCGGGATTTAGGCGTAATTGGCCGAACGGCCACGTAACGCCCATTGCGATATTCCATAATCACCCGCTCCTCATAGCCTGCCTGATCAATCGTCTCCCGTTGACAGCATTCGGTGATCCGTTCGATATAACGCCTCCCTGACCTATCTCGGCGCAAGTGAATGTCAAAATCGATGACCGAAGCCACCTGCATCTCGGCGATTCTTTCGTCGCGAAACACACCAGCTTTCAAAAGCGAGTTACGCAGCGACTCGATAAGGTCACGGAATGTTTTGGCGTGATGCGTAAACAAGGTAAACAAGCTGGCGACTTGCGCCATTTGCACCATCCAGGCGGCAACCTCGTCTGTCGCTACCTCGCCGAGAATGTGGACGGTGCCGTCGGTCTTCTTTTGCAAGTCCAACGCGGCTTGCCCGCTTACGTAATCAGTCTCCCGGAAACTTAAAATATTCCGTCCGCTGTATAAGCGCCGCAAATGAAGCTCGAAGGACATTTCTTGTACGCGAAGCGTATAGGAGGCGTAAATATGTTTAATCATCGCCATCAGCAGCGTAGTTTTGCCCGAACCTTGAGAACCGGTAATCGAGGTGATCCGGCTTCCCTTCATGAAGTATTTGAGCAGTCCCAGCGGAAGCTCTGCATGTTCGCCTTGAATCAAATGTTCCAACGAAGCGCTGGGGATATCGAACTTCCGGACGAAAAAAGCCCAGGATTCCGCAAAAGGAGGTCGAACAACCACAATCCGCGAACCGTCCTTCATTTCGTTCACCTTATACCCATTAACCTCTGACAACTGACCGGGCAGATTAAACTTGTAGATGTTTTGACAAACCCGTTTGAGCTCCGCTTCACTGCCAAAGGACAGGAATGCCAGACGGATGCTCTTTCCTTTGTAGAAGATCCAGACGCTGTCCCAAGCGTAAGTAATTATTTCGCCGTCCTCGTCAACCTCAGTCATGACCCTATCGGTTACTCCATTCTCATAACCCGGAACAGGGGTCGCTTCAGTTGCCGCATATCCGCTCGGTATCCCACTGACACCGCCGCTTAGTCCGTCGATTCGCATTTCCCGCAGCTCGTCCACCACCGAGAAGCCTTTATACATTTGGTAAACGCGCTGGACCACGAGGTCTAGCTTCTCCTGAAACGTAAGGGCGCGGTATTCCAAGAAAAAGATAAGGTCAACGTCTTCCCCAGTCATTTCATATACCGGGGAACCGTCGGCGGTCTTTGGGGGGTTCGGTTCATCCAGCGAATAGTCTTCCATCATTTGAGCGAACCCTTCGGTACCGTAACGTTGCTTATATAAGTACAACACGATGTCGAAGCGGTCTTGGACCGTTAACAATTCCCTGCGCTGAAACGGCAGGATCCGGTCGATGTGGTGTTCATTGATCCCATAATCGCCCACCAGGATGTCACGGATAAACGCCTTTATATATTGTTTATCCTGCGGGTCTCCATACGTGCATCCACGAAGTGCTTGGCGAAGTTCTGCCCGCGCTTTGGCTTTGCGATTCCAAGCTTCCTCGCTCACCCCCCAATCATTTCCGGTCGAACGACTAAGTTCATGTAGCCTTACCTTAATATAAGACGCAATGGCCGAAAGCTCGTATCGATCCTCGCCAATCCAACGATCCGGACCTTTTGTCCCCGCTGTTCGGGCTTTGCGCCAAATAAAGAGAGAAACCGTCAGTACCAGGAGCGCAATCAATAAGCCGTTGGTCAGTCCGTTCAATCTCTACGCCCCCTTCTCTGCCAGAGATATGGAAGTGCCTGTACTCGCTGTCAATTCCAACAGCTTATTCCCTAACTCGCGGTACCCTTTGATGAGAAGCTCCCGCTCTCCGCCTCGTTTGGGCCAAAGTGGATTTTGACGAAAATACGTCAAGATGTTGCGGTCGTTCCAGGCATCAGAGAACTCCGTAAGATGCGGGAGGCCAACCATGGGCAGCGATAAGGGATACCGGCGTTTCAAATTGTTCATCCCCCAACGGGAATGGGGATCAAAGGGCGAAATGACGACGATCAAATTCGTCTGCTGATCGCCATGTCCGGAACCCATATCCGCGAACAGCTCGTCCAGGATTCCCAGCCGATGCGGCTGTACCACCACGAATACGTCGCCTTTACGGTGATTCCGCAATACCTCGCTTAACGGCTGACCATGCGCATGAAGAATCAGCCAATCGTACGTTTGCTCCGCCATCGCCAGCACTTCGGTGACAGCTTTCTTTTCGGTTTCCTGCCAAGCGGAATCGCCTAATCGCGTCCCGCATAAGAGATCCAGGCGACCGCGCAGTAATGGAACTGTATAATCGGCAAAATTGCTCCGTGAAAGACGCCCGCTTGCTTGCAGGCGGAGAAGTGCATCGAAACCATGCTCCGGGATCGCTTCATCTGCGTAGAGCTCACCGTGGAAGCGGATGGTTTGTCGCAGTCCCTCCTCAATGCCGAAGTCGGCGGGTCCTTGATTGACCAGAAGCATCCGCTGCGGATGCCGTAAACCTAATGATATTGCAGTGGCTACGGCGGCTTCGGCGGCTCCGCCCAAACCGCCGTCCCAAAACACAAAACGGCTCATGCCTGCCCCCGTTCCGCCTGGCGGACAGCGCGCTTGACGATGGCGTGATCCCAGCATGCCAGCTCGCTCAGCAGTTCGCGAAGCGCTCTTTTATAAGAACGGGAGAGACTCCCAAGGCGTAGCCGCTGGGTATGTTCATTCTCCAACTGAGCAGCCAGATTCGATTCGTTCCAAGGAATGCAAAGCTCTGCAGAGCGCCATTCCAGCGGAAGACCGTCCAACAAACTCAGAATAAACCGACTGTTGACGCTGCTGTCGATCGTACGGATAAAGACCGGTCGGACGGCCAACCCGCGAAGCTGGGGCCAAAGGTCAAACAAGCTGCGGAACCACTGTCTACTCGCCTCCACTTCATAACGCTCATACGTCGTGACCCAAACGATTTCGTCTGCAGACGTAAACAGCTCTGGTGTCAGGCCGTTTAGCTTATCAACATCATGCAATTCGTAATCGTAAGCAGAGGTCTTCACTTCGTCGCTCATATTTGTTAGGGGGCTTGAGAAACCCGTTCCCCCCGTCGCCACATCAAACCCGTAAAACTCCATAATCGGAAGAGACGAATCTCCGCCAATCGAATACCGGTATTTTCCGTTCTCCGTACCGTCTCTTAGCAGAACCTTCGAGCCGGCCGTAGCCAACACGCTGCATAAATACAATAAAAGGTCGCGTTTATCGCTTTTTCCTACGAATAACCATCGCTTCACGCCATTCTCTCCTCTCATTTCTCCGAACCCAGCTCAAAACGGTCGGATACCGCCGAGGTTCCGTCCGCTACGGGACTCCCGGACGCGACGTTTTCGCCCTGAACCTGGGAATTCGAACGCATGATCTGCGTCTGACTGTTCGCAAATTCGGAAGCCCGCTGCGGGGACATCGAGGATAAATCACTTTCCAGGCCGGACCGCGCCGTGTTGCTGAGACGAAGTGACTGTTCCGCCTTCTGCACGATATTCGGATCTTTGCGGATCAACGACATGACCCCTTCATTGACCGGGTACGTCGGCACCGGTTTGCTTTGCAGATTCGGCTCGACATAAGCGAGTGCATAGATTGAAGCTTTATGTAAATAAGCGTCTACGATCGCGCTCGACAGCGATAGAATCTCCGCTTCACCAAGCGTCACCGTCAACGTCTCGGAGCTCAAGGTCTCCACCTTCTTCTTGGATAACAAAATATAGTCCTGGCCGGTCGGGAATTGAATTCGGATGTCGAGGACGTCATTTTCTTTCAGAGCCTTCGGAAGCTGGACGAATGCCATTTCTCGCCAGCGCAAATCAGCGGGAATCGGCTCCTCCTCATAAAGCAAAGTTTCCGTCAGAGGCGTTAACGAACGAAGCGATATTTTCGCGTATTTCCCCGCTATCGCTTCCTGCGACTTCAAGAGATCTGCAGGAACGCTGTCCGCAGGCAGCTCCACCCGCCTTAAGTCGCCTGACCCGATCCGGTTTCCCGCGGGAATATCCCGCGTCAGTACCCATCCCTGAATCGTCCGTTGCTGCACCTGATCGCGTAAACCGGCCAGCCGGGCTTCATAATCCTGAACCATGGCGGCCCGCGCGGCATGCACTTGTCTTTCCCGCACAACCGCATACCCCGTGAACAATGCGCCGGCAACAACAACACCGATGAGTCCAGATAGCAGCAACTGTTTGGTTTTCTGCCTAAATCTTGGCATAGTTCAATCCACAACCTTTCTAAGTTTTGGGTTTAACCAGGAATCGAAGGCTCGCCCGTTTGGACTTCGTCAGTAGATTCCCACAAACTTCCTGAAGCGCGTGAGTCATCGAAGGCGCAGGATCATAAGGGTTCGGATCCGCAGGAAGGGCGTATACGCTCTTCGTGCGTAATGATTTGCGGATCCGACGCAAGCCGGAGGTCGAAGCGAACGGTACACAAAACCTCCAGGATGGCGGAAACTGCCCGATAGAACCTAAGGTTCCTGCGAAATGTTCCAGTTCCTCGACACTCCACTCCGCCCCGGAACCGACAATGATGGAAAGATCCGCGCGGCGGAATTCCTCAAGCAGTTCTTTGCTACGACCGGTTCCCAGATCGCAGACGATGCATCCGAAACCTTCGGACAACAACGAGATGAAATCCGCACGCGCTGTCAATTTGGCGTAAGCTACTTGGCCGATTCGGAACCGGCTCCCTGTTTTCCTGTTCTCCGCAGATGCCTCCTCATCCAAGTGTCGAGCCAAACGAGGAAACGCCGAAGACTTGGAATCCATCTCCACGATCGCTACCTTCTTGATGCTGCGTGCCAACATATGAGCGAGGGCAATGGCCGTATGGGTTGTGCCCGCTCCCGCCGATGCGCCAACGATGCCGACTATGGCGGGTCGACCGCTGAAATCAATGACATCCCCTGACGTCTTGAGCGTTGAACCCAATATCGCCGACCTGGATGCCTCAGGACGTGGACGCAGGAGAGCACCTAGAGCTTCACTAACCTCCTCGGCCGAACTGAAGCGGTCTTCGGGCCGAGTCCGCAACAGTGTGGTCACGATGGGCTCTAGACGTTCACACCCTTGGTCTCGTAAAGCCGCCGCTGCCTCAGGAGTCCAGCCCGGAAATCGCCCCCCCGTCCCCATATAGAGTAGGACCGCGCCCAGGGAATAAAGATCGGTACGCGCATCGCTTTGCCGATCGCCATATTGCTCCGGGGCAGCGAAGCCGACGGTCCCGAGCTGCACCGTATCTTCCGTTTTGCCGTCCGTAAAGGTGCGGGCAATTCCGAAATCCACGAACCGAAGTTCCCCTTTGTCGTCGACCAGCAGATTTGCCGGCTTAACGTCCCGATGGATGACCGGAGGCTCATGTCGATGCAAATACCGTAGACCATCAGTGATTTGGAGGCCAAATCGAACCAGCAGCTCCATCGGTATCCGCCCCGCCCTGGCGCGGATGAATTGGTCCAAAGGTACGCCTTGAATATAATCCATGACAATATAGGAATAACCGTCCCGATCTGGATCAATGAAGTCGACGATCCGCGGCAATCGGTGATGATTCAGCTGAATCAACAGCTTGACTTCCTTGGCAACGGTCGCCGGTCCACCCGGTACGTCTAAGCATTCCTTTACTGCCCATAACTTCCCCGGCAGTTTCAGATCTTCAGCCAAATAAACCCGGCTCATGCCGCCTTGCCCGATCATTTGTTCAATTCGGTAACGTTCGGCCAATAAGACGCCCGGCGCGATTTTGGGAACGAATCTTGCCATAACTCCTCCTTTCCTGCACGCAAAAAAGGGAAAGCTCCCTCGTCATTCCTCGGCCCTTCGGCCAAGTTGACAGGGGATGCTTTCCCTATTGCGATCATTGTATAATTTTGGAATCAGTATAGGACGGCTTGCGTCAAATGTAAAGCACTTTTTTTCAAAGCCATTAATTCACGCCGTTAATATTTAATCATATAGAGCGTGATTTCATCCCGGTTATGAAACAGCTGCTTCGCCCGCTGTACTTGAAGTCGAGCCTCTTGAAATATGTCGGTGACTTCTTGAATCAACGCCATCGGTTTCTTGGTCAACAGCTTTACCGTCACAATCGCAGTTCCTCCCGGAACCAACGCGTACAGCAGCTCTGTCACGAGCCTAGCCGTCAATTTCGGGCTCCAGCTCATGTCGCAAACCAGAAGATCGAATTGATTCTCTTTGAATTTTACTCGACTCGCGTTCCGTTGCAAGAATGTCAGCTTGGGTGAAGACAACAACGACGGGTGCAGTTTCCCCGTGTCCACCGCCGTTACGCTTAGGCCCCGTTCCAGCAGGAACGAGGTCCAACCGCCAGGTGCCGCGCCGATATCCAGCGCTTCACGGAACGATTCGAACGGAATGCCGAAGGCCGATTCGGCCTCCAGAAGCTTGAATTTCGCCCGAGAGATTTGACCCTCCTCCTTACGGAAGCGGATCGCGCCGCCGTTCCAATCAGAAAGGTTATCTTGCGGATGCGCCACACCGGCATAAATCCGGTCTGTTCCCGCAAACACCGAGATGATCCAATCGGCATCCCGCACCACGAAATCCGCAACGGAGACATCGTTTAGCGCTTCCTGCAGACGGTCCTTAAGTTCAAGTGCCGTTCCCGACCAAAGTCCATCGTCCGATTTGCGCGCCTGTACAGCTATTTTGGCCCCAGGAAGTCGAAAATCGGCCATCAAATACTTCCGCAGCGGTTCAAGCCAATCCTCCGGCTTCACCTCTTCCGCTTCCCCCGGGCACCACTCCCAATCGACCAGGAATGTATGCCGCAGAAAAATCGGCGGAGCTTGACGCAGCTGATGCTGCACATTTTCTGGCATCGCCTGCAGCGAGGCTGCAAATACTTCGCCGGGGATGAGCATGGAACTCTTTACGCTGCCGAACGTGCGGCGCAACTCCTCCTGCGCATAGGGCGCAAAGCCATGATTGGCCGTGCAAATCCATTTGGAATGCGGAGGCACTTTGCAGTTTCGGGCGATATCCTCCAACCGTTCGAACGGAATCGGTCCGTTATGCAACTGAACTTGCTCCGGCAAGCCTTGGTACAGGATTTCGTACATGCTTTTTTTTCCGGAAATGCTGGAGGTGTGAAGATAAATCTCTCTCGGAAAAAGTCCTTCCCGAACCATGGCAGCCGCCATTTCCGTCCCGGTAGGTTCTTCCGGTCCCATATCGTAATCCAGCGATAAGATGTCTACTTCCGTCAAACGAAGCAGCTCCAGACACTCCTCGACGGTGCGCGCTAACGTAAATCCCTGCGGACATCGGCGAAAATCGTCCATATATACATGAATCAATAGTGTTCTTCCTTTCCCGCGGTATTTCACTCCAAGCGGAGTCAGGTTGTCTTTCTAGGCCTCCGCCCACCGTCTCACTCGCTCCATATCCTCTCTGTAGGTCCCATCTTCCCCGGTTTCGCTCTCAAAAATAAGCGGGGATTTCCGGATCGCGTCGATCTGCAGCAGCCAGCGAAAGCCGGCTTCACCGATATGGCCCTGGCCCACTCGGGCGTGACGGTCCTTGCGCGATAATACCGGGTATCTTGAATCGTTCAGGTGGACGGCACATAAACCGTCCCAAAACTGAAGCTCCTTGGCTTTAACCGTGAAGCTCTCATCTCCTTCGCCTTGCCACATCCCCGCTCCAAAAGCATGACAGGTATCCAGGCAAAAGCCGATGCGCTCCGAATCTCGGCACAGGTTGCGGATCTGGACCAACTCTTCGATCGTCATCCCCATGTCGCCGTGATCACCAGCCTGGTTCTCGATGAGCAGCTTTGCCGAGCCCCGCCAACCGGAGAGCACATCATTAATACATTGTATAATATTTTGATATCCTTGTAAGGGGTTTCCTGACTTAAATGTGCCAAAATGTACAACGATCCCAATGGAGCCGCACGCTTCCGCGATTTCCAGGTCGTTGCGTAGCGAAGCCACCACTCGGTTGTAGGCGTCCTCGTCAGCGTCCTTGCCAATGGCGAGATTACTGGGATAAGGCGTATGCGCTATCGAGGCCAGGTCATGCTTCTGGCACAGCATTCGGCACTGCTCCGCATCCCGCGGATCAAACGGTTTCACCGTCAGGCTTCGCGGATTTTTCGGAAAATACTGAAAAGCGCCGGCCCCCAGTTGCAGGGCGGCCTTGGCAGCGCCAAAGTAGCCGCCCCGTATGCTTAAATGTCCCCCAACCTTCACCTTAACGGTCATGCTGGCAGCCGGGGCTGTAAAACACTTTGCGCCCGTTCATTTCCGCTTTCACGATGGTGTCGCCGCAACGCGGACAAGTCTCTCCCTCCCGGTCGTACACCCGGCATGTATCGTTCGATCCTCCAGTCAGCTTGTCGTCCCGGGTCAGCGGCATCTCCATATACCCGCCGGCCTCCGTCGCCTCGATGAGCACGTCCCGGACTGCTTGGTAAAGGCGAGAAAAATCCTCGTCGCTCAAATTTTGCAGTTTAGCCGTCGGCAGCAGTTCGGCGGCGAATGCAATTTCATCCGCGTAACAATTCCCGATTCCGGCGATGACATCCTGATTAACGAGCGTCGTCTTCAGGCTTCCCCGCCGCTTGCGCAGCAGAGCGGTAAACCGCTCTGCGTTCATCCGCCGGTCAAGGAGCTCCGGCCCCAGATGAGACAGCAGTTCCTCCGCTTCCTTGGCGCTATGTAGATGCAGATGACCAAGACGCAACCCAATGAAATACAACACATGGGACTCCCCGAAGGTAATTTCGACCTGAGTGCTGCGATCCGAGCGGTCCTCCTTGGAACCGAGGTACAGCAACCCGCCAAGCATCAAGTGGAGCAGCAATCTTCGTCCGTTATCCAGGTGGAACAGAAGATGTTTGCCCCGGCGCTCGACGAAAATCACTTGTCTTCCTATCAGTTCCCGGATAAACTCCTCCCCCGGTAAGTTCACTGATTTCTCCCGGCCTACGACGACCTCGGTAATCGGGAGATCCAAAATATACTGCGAAAGCTGTATTCGATAATTTTCCATCTCCGGCAATTCCGGCATGGTGCATCTTTCCCTTCATTCTTATAAGTTCGATCCACAGATCCATGTTCTGACTTCCGCCAGATCACGACATACGACATCCGCCGACACGCCCGAAGATTTCACAAAGTCCGGCAGGTTGTCGGCCGTCGTGACACCGGTTAATGTCAGAATGGTCCCGCAGCCGGCATTCACTCCTGCAGCAATATCCGTATGCAGATTATCTCCGATGACCGCCACTTCCGAAGCCGCTAGTCCAAGCCTAGCAATGGCAAAATCCATCAAGGGAGCCGCCGGTTTACCGATCACCACAGGCTTCACGCCCGAGGCCGCCTGAATGGCCGCAGAAAGAGTTCCGGCCCCAGGCATCAAACCCTCCTGAGTGGGCAGCAGCAAGTCGGGATTGGTTAAAACATAACGCGCTCCCCCTCGAATCCACCTTGCAGCCCGGGTTAACGTTTCGTATGTAAAGTGGCGATCAATGCCTTGGACCACCACATCCGGTTCTTCCGAGATCAACTGGAGTCCAGCTTCATTTAGCGCCTTTGTAAGTCCGGCTTCGCCGATGGCCGCCACCTTGCAGCCCGGCTGATCCTCGGCTATATACCTGGCTGCTGCAACCGCTGACGTGCAAACCTCCTCCGCCCGGGCCGATATGCCCATCGCCTCCAAATGCGCGGCGACCTCCGCAGGCGTCCGCGAGGAATTGTTCGTAACAAACAGGAAGGGAATCCGCTTTGCACGCAAGGCGGAGATCAAATCATCCGCACCCGGGATCATCTTAGGCCCATGATATAAAGTGCCGTCCAAATCAATGAGATAGGCCTTCCAATCCTTTGGCAAAATCCTCATCCTTTCCATTCAACGATGTCTCCTATTATTGTACCTAGGAAACCCGCGATCAGGCAAATTTTTCCGTTATGTTTTCGAGGCCGTGTCAAAAAAGAGCTTCGATCCGCCACCTGGCGTCGAACCAGCACGAATGGTGAAAAAACAGGACCTTTTCCCCTTGCCAAACTTTGAAATGCCCTGTCAGTTCCTGCGCTTTCCCGGAAAATAATTATTTCCTCCCGCAGCGGCGCGCCACTGGATATAGCACATGTTCACGGGCCAGTTGCGCGTTCGGGAATACCGCCCGGGCTTCCTCCTGCAGGCGTAACAGCTGATCATCCGATTTGTAGCGCGAGCTGAAATGGGTCAGCAAAAGTTGCTGCACACCGGCTTCCTTGGCAGCCTCCGCCGCTTGCTTGGCTGTACTGTGATGATAATCGTGCGCGGTTTTCGCCAGTTCATCCAAAAAGGTTGCCTCGTGTACAAGCATATCAGCCTCTTGGGCCAAGGTTAATGCGGAATTGCACGGGCGCGTATCGCCGAGAATGGTCACGATTCTCCCGGCTTTAGGTTCTCCGAGCACATCCTTCGCATGCAGCGTTTCGCCGCTTGGGGCCACGACGCTTTCGCCGCGTTTAAGTTTGCCGTACAGTGGGCCGGGACGAATTCCGTACCTTTCCAATACGGCGGCGTCTAGCTTACCGGGTAAATCTTTTTCAATCACCCGATAACCGTAGCTGTCGATTCGATGCTCCAACAGTGCCGCCTCGACCCGAAACGTTTCGTCCTCGAACAAGACGCCGCCTTGATGCTCCACGATCTCCAGCTTATAGTTAATACGCGATTCGCTAAGCGAAAGCGTCGTCTCTATGAATTTCTTCAAGCCCTTTGGACCGTAAATGACCAGGGGGGTATCCCCTCCCTGATAGGCACGGCTCGAAATGAGTCCGGGCAAACCAAACAGATGATCTCCATGAAGATGGGTGATAAAAATTGCTTCCAATTTGCTTAATTTCAGCGGTGATCGCAGGATCTGATGCTGGGTGCCCTCACCGCAATCGAACAGCCAGAGAGAACGGCGTTCCTCCAGCAGACGCAAAGCCACTGAGGTCACATTCCGTTCCAAAGACGGTACCCCCGCGTTCGTCCCCAAGAAATAGAGTTCCATGCCTTTATCGTCCTTTACGCTAGAATGGTTCGCATGACGTACAGATTACCAAAACCCTCCGAAGTTCGGAGGGTTTTCCAAGGAGCTTCTTTATGGGATTATACCCCAGCTTTGTCTACATTAAAATATTGCGCTTCAGGGTGAGCGAAGACCATCGCCGAAACGGAAGCTTCCGGTTCCATCATGAAGCCTTCGGTCAATGTAATGCCGATGTCCCCTGGCTGCATGAGATCAAACAACAATTGCTGGTCTTCAAGATCCGGGCAGGCCGGATAACCAAACGACACGCGAATCCCTTGATAACGAGCGCCGTGGCGCTGTTTCATCGTCATGTTCGCCGGATCCGGGAAGCCCCAGGTATCTCGCATAATATGGTGCACCCGCTCAGCCAGGGCTTCCGCCAGCTCTAATGCTACCGCCTGCAGCACATGGGAGCGCAGATAGTCGCCTTGTTCCTTCCACTTCTCGGACAAGTCCCGAACACCTTGGCCGGCCGTGACGACCAGGAAGCCAACATAATCCATTTGCCCGCTGTCCACGGACTTCAAGAAATCCGCCAAACAGAGGTATGGCTCAACCTTTTGCCGCGGGAAGCTGAATCGCTTCAACACTTTGCCAGGCTTGGCCGGATCATAAATGAGAACGTCGTTGCCGGACGATTGCGCCGGGAAGAACCGATACATGGCTTGCGTGCGAATAATGCCATCCGTTACTGCTTCAAGAAGGATTTGGTCGACCGTCTCCTTCAACTGTACCGCCTTTGCTTCGCCTGACGCTAATTGCTGTTCCACCGAACCGCGAAGCCCAAGATGATGACCAAGTAACATTTGCATATTGATATAAGGCGTGATATGACCAATCGGATAATCGCGAAGCACATGCCGTTCCAGATCGGGCGGAAGATAAATCGGCGCATCCGTTGAAATTTTGGACCGCTCCACGCGGGTCAGTTCCGGCAGCGGTTCAGCAACTGCAACAGCCTGATCGGTCTCTTTTTCCTCTTCCATTTTAAGGCGCATTTGCTCCCGGGCGGCCGGATCCATCAACTTGTTAGCCAAATCGAGGCCGTCCATTGCGTCCTTGGCGTAAACGACCATGCCGTCGTACTCGGGCCGAATCCGCGTTTTGGTAAATTTGCGGGTTAATGCGGCACCACCCACAAGGATTGGAACGTCGATACCGGCATTTCGCAAGTCCTGCGCCGTTGTCACCATTTGCTGCGCCGATTTCACCAGAAGACCGGATAGACCAATCGCATCGGCGTTTTCCTTCCGATACGCTTCGATAATGCGCTCCGGTGGTACTTTTATGCCCAAATTGACGATCTGGTAACCATTATTGGACAGAATGATCTCGACCAGGTTTTTGCCGATATCATGCACATCGCCTTTGACAGTCGCCAGCATGATTTTCCCTTTGACGCTGGTCTCGTTCTTCTCCATAAACGGTTCAAGGTAGGCCACCGACGCCTTCATCACCTCGGCGCTTTGCAGGACCTCGGCAACGATCAGCTCGTTGTTGTTAAACAAACGGCCGACCTCTTCCATCCCCGCCATCAGAGGACCGTTAATGACTTCAAGCGCGGTGTATTTCTTTAATGCTTCTTCCAGATCGGGGATTAAGCCTTCCTTCGTGCCTTCCACAACATAAGAAGCCAACCGTTCCTCAAGCGTGAGCTGTGTGGACTTCTCGACCTTCTCCACCTTCTTGTTACGGAAGGCAGCCACAAAGGCGGCCAGCGTCTCGTCGTTGGTTTGATAAATCAGTTCTTCAGCCAGACGGCGTTCTTCATCCGGAATTTTGGCGTAACGCTCCAGTTTCTCCGTATTGACGATCGCGTAATCGAGACCCGCTTTGGTGCATTCGTACAGGAACACGGAGTTCAACACTTCGCGGCCGGCTTCCGGCAAACCAAACGATACGTTGCTGATTCCCAGCACGGTGTGAACTTTCGGCAGGGCCTCTTTAATCAGGCGAATCCCTTCAATCGTTTCCTTGGCCGAGCCGATATACTGCTCATCCCCGGTACCCACCGGGAACACGAGCGGATCGAAGATCAAATCCTCCGATTTGAGTCCATATTTGTGAACTAGGAGATCGTGCGAACGTTTAGCGACCTCAAGCTTGTCTTCCCGCGTGATCGCTTGCCCGCGTTCGTCAATGGTACCGACAACTACGGCCGCCCCGTATTTATGAATCAGCGGCGTTACATGTTCGAACTTCTCTTCGCCATCTTCTAAGTTAATGGAGTTAATAATCGACTTGCCCTGACAATATTGGAGCGCCAAATCCAGCACCTTCGGATCTGTCGTATCGATCATTAGCGGTACCTTGACTTTCTTGACGACCAGTTCAAGGAACTTCTTGATATCCTCCGCTTCATCGCGGTCAGGGTCTTGTACGCAAACGTCGACAACCTGTGCTCCGTTCTTCACCTGAGCACGGGCAATTTCCGAAGCTTCTTCGTATTTCCCTTCTACGATCAGCCGTTTAAATTTACGCGAACCCAGAACGTTTGTTCTCTCCCCGACCAAATAAGGACGATTCTCCGATTCAATGTAAACCGGCTCGATCCCGGAAAGCGCCGGCAGATGGCTGCCTGTCAACTCCCGCGGCCGAAAATCCTTCAGCGTATTCGCTAACGCGGCGATATGAGCAGGCGTCGTTCCGCAGCAACCGCCGGCAATGTTCAGCCAGCCTTGCTCGGCGAACGCCGACATTTTCTGGGCGAGAGAATCCGGAGACTCGTGGTAAGTGCCGTTTTCGTCCGGCAGACCTGCGTTGGGGTGGCAGCTGACCGCCGCCTGCGCAAGACCCGACAAGGTGCGGATATGGTCGCGCATGAACTCCGGTCCGGTCGCACAGTTCAGGCCGATGGAGATTGGATTCAAATGCTCCAGCGAAATGTAAAAAGCTTCAATATTTTGGCCTGCCAACGTCGTGCCCATCGGCTCGATCGTGCCCGAGATCATGATCGGCAGGGTGATCCCCGTATCGGCAAATGCTCGCTTAATCCCGATGCTCCCCGCCTTCACATTTAAGGTATCCTGCGAGGTTTCCAGCATCAGGGCATCAACCCCGGCCTCAATCAGCGCCGAAGCCTGCTCCGCATAGCTGGCTGTCAGTTCGTCGAACGTCACGCCACCGGTAACGGACAAGGTTTTGGTCGTTGGTCCCAGAATACCGACGACATAGCGGGGTTGCTCCGGGGTACTGTATTTTTCCGCAGCCTCGATCGCTAGCTTGGCCGCAGCCAAATTGATTTCACGTGCCCTTTGCGGGATATCGTATTCAGCCAGCACGACGGATGTCGCACCAAACGTATTCGTTTCGATCAAATCGGCACCTGCCTCGAGATATTTCTCGTGGATGCCGCGTATTACATCCGGACGGGTGAGCACAAGCATTTCGTTGCAGCCGTCCAACTCTTCGCCGCCAAAATCGGCCGGAGTTAGGTCTTCCTGCTGAATCATGGTGCCCATGGCGCCATCGAGGATTAATATTCGTTCTTTCATTCTTTCGAGCAGGCTAGGTTTACTCATGATCATGTCCCTCCCGTAAAACGTTATGTTTTAGTTTAACAGAATAAAGCGTTGAAGAAAAGAGAGATTGGCGATTTCATTACGTCTCTTCACCCAATTCAACGGATTGTTATCCTATCGTTCAACTCAGAATTAAAACCCGAACAAACTAGAGTTCATCCTTTTGAAAAATTCGGAAATCCCATTAACGAAAAAAAGCTGCCACCCTTTAAGGGCAACAGCTAATCTTCAGGTTTGTCCGAGCTTATTCCACCGTAAATTGCTTTGATGGCATGGAGTGCTGATCCCGCGCGGTGACATGGGAAATCACTTCATAGGTCCCTGACTCCTTAAACGAATGCTCCAGCACATATGTCCCGTTTCCGGCACTCTTCACTTTCACCTGGCTATGCTTCGCGTTGTCGTCGGCCGTGTTCCAAAATTCGAACATGACCTCCTTCGCATCATCCACATTCTCACCATGGTGAGTCACTTTCGCGGCAAACTTCACCGTGTCCCCAATCTTGACAATCGAGGGTGCGACCTCAAGCTCAACCTGAATAGGCTCCAGCGTCGTATCCGCCTGGGCGGATGTTGATTCTTTACTGCTGCATCCGGCGATAACGACCAACACAAGCGCGAGGGTGGTTAACAGCCCCGTTACCTTCTGAATTCGCATACTGATTTCCCTCCTTCCGCGACGGCTCCCGCCTCGTCATGTCGATCGTTCTTAGGTTAGATTAACCGGAGAGCTTGTCCAGAAGCTCATGCAATTCGGACAAGTGTTTGATCTCATAATCCGGTATGATTTCGCCGCTTAGCGTTTTGCCGTCCCGATTGACCCAGACAGCCGTCATGCCGACACTGAGCGCACCTTTGATATCCGTCGTCAGCTTATCCCCGACCATGATCCCCTCACCGGGTTCGATCGCCAACCGTTCCAGCGCATGCCGAAAAATAGACGAATCCGGTTTGCCTTTGCCAAAGTTTCCGGAAATGACAATCTCATCAAAATACGGTGCCAGTTCCGGCACCCCATCCAGTTTCTCCTGCTGAAGCGCCGGACAACCATTCGTCAACAGCAATAGCTTCACTTTGCCTTTCAATTCCTTAAGAACCTGGAACGTTTCCTCGTATACGTGGGGACGAGAGCGGCGTTCGCGTCCGAATTGCTCCGCCAACTCGCCGGCCAGCACCTCGTCATCGACTCCAAGTGCAAGCAGACCACGCCGCCAAGACTCCTTGCGATAGATCGGGGCTAGCTGCTCCAATTGGCGAAATTCCGGTTGTTCCCCTGCGGAGAACGTTGCCCATAATCCCTCAAACGGATTGATACCAATCATCGTTGTGAAAGGATAGGTTTCATAGGATTCATACAAGCTCCGGGCTTCCCGGCGTACTGCCTCTTCCAGTTCTTCGGGATTTAATCTCCCCAACTTGGCCGCCGCGCTTTCACATGTCGCCGCAAAAGCTTCTCTTACGCTCCGCTCATCCCAGAGCAGCGTGTCGTCCAGGTCAAAACATACCGCTTTGATCGTCATTCGTCCCAGCCCTCTCCGTTCTATCGCTTTATACTTGCAAATGTGATTCTATTCTTTCTCCAATTTTACATGATGGGTATTGGCATACAGCTCCAACCGCGTGGCCATTGCTTCCGTATCGAAGCGGTTGCGTGTGCGGTAGAACACCCATTTGGGTTCCCGTGTTTTCGGTTCAATCACAATTTTGTTCCGGCTAACCTTGATTTTGCTAATGTTACCGGCATCCAGCATGCGATCACGATTGAATTTCGAGGTGTACAGCCAGCTCTTGTTGATGCGCAAATAAGGCTTGCGAAGAAAAATGGCCAAAGCCAGCACAATATACAAAAAGATCGTCGCCCAATACAGCACCGAGTTCACTTCCGCAGAATTGCCGATGATCCCTACGCCGCCATACAGAAGGGCTAACAGGAACAAGAGAAAAGGCAAAATGATGTTGCGCCCTTTAAAAACATCACCTTCCCCGTTTGCCCCAAGCGTCGACCGTGAATTTCGCGTCGTCTGCCCAACTTGCGGTCCCTTGCCTTTCTTATTCATTCTTACTTGATTACGTTCTACTTTGCGATCAAACGAACCCATACCCGTTCCTCCCTATTTATCTACAATCTCGATCGACTCGAGCTGGTGCCGAAAATTCCTGCGAACGTTTTGCAGATACGTTTCCCGAAGCTGGGCTCTTTCCAATAGCTCGTCTTGCGATAATCCTTCTTCTTTGGCTTTTCGAGCCAGCTCATTAATCCGCTTAACCAACGCATCAATATCCATAAGTTCCTCCCACTTCTATATATACTATGCTTCCCATGGTGTTACACAGGGCATTAATTCTTACTTTGACATGAGAAAAAGAGCTTGTCAAGGCGACGGCAACCCCATCCCGCATCCTTGAAACAAGCTCTGGTTCTTCCTATATATCATAACTCGGTTAACCTCTAATGTTTGTTGGGCAACATCAGCGTATCTCCCGCTTGAATCGAGCTGGTACCGAGCCCATTGGTCCGCATCAACTTCTGAATGTAGACTCGCGTATCTTGACCTTGAGGCTTATGAGCCACGGCAATTTCCCACAAGGTATCTCCAGGCATCACTACAACATATTCTGCCCGCTCTTCCGTGGCGGAGTTGTCGATGGACGCTGCAAAGGCCTGTACCATACCGGTGCATGTGATGCTGAGAATGATCAGAAGCACGGCAATTTTGGACAATCTACTCTTCAGAAATGTACTCATATGTAATCTTCTCTCCATAGGACGACGAAAAGAAGGTTGTTCGTAGATGCTTTGATAGGAACTGTACTTCAACATATAACCATCACTCCAAACAAGTGTTCTGTTTTATGTAATCAATATAACACGAACATTTGTTTGATTCAATAGTTTTTTCGAACGGTTGTTCTTATTTTTTTTAGTTTCCGTATATTGATCTCTCTTTTTAGAACTAATGTTTGTACGAACGGAAGTTCTGTGTTATAATTTTTCCAAACGTTACTAAATGGGGTTGATCCGTACATGTCAAAGGTATCGAGCCGGCAACAGGCCATTCTTGAATTCATTCGCAACGAAGTACGCGCCAAAGGTTATCCACCTTCCGTACGTGAGATAGGGGAAGCCGTCGGATTGGCGTCCAGCTCCACCGTTCACGGCCATCTGGACCGCCTGGAGAAGAAAGGGTTCATCCGGCGCGACCCGACGAAGCCGCGTGCCATCGAGTTGTTGGGCCAAGAAGAGTCGGAGAATTACAATTTGTTTGCACATAGCATTGCCCGCGTTCCCGTTGTCGGGAAAGTAACTGCAGGCATGCCGATCACGGCAACGGAGAATATTGAAGATTATTTCCCACTGCCAGAGCATTACGCTGCTGACGGAGAAGTATTCATGCTTTCCGTGGTTGGCGACAGCATGATCGAAGCCGGAATACATAGTGGGGATTATGTGATCGTCCGCCAACAGCAAACGGCCAACAACGGAGAGATCGTTGTAGCCATGACGGAAGATGACGAGGCGACGGTCAAGACGTTTTATAAAGAGAAAGACCATATTCGCTTGCAGCCTGAGAATTCAACGATGGAACCGCTTCGTTTGAAGCATGTGACCATCCTGGGGAAAGTCGTCGGTCTGTTCCGCGACTTGCACTAATTTTCTAAATATGCGGCAATGATAACATCAAACAGGACGAAGCGATGGGTTTATATCGACTTCGTCCTGTTTGGTTTATCCGCCTTACGCATTCCCTTCCCCCTTACTAATCCCATTCGAGGTCCAGGAAGTGCATTAGATTGTAGCCTGTCTTTTCGCGGCGGCCGCGTGTGCCCCAACCAAATCCGGCACGTTCTGCTATCCACCACTGCTTTAACCGGTAGCGACGGCGTTGGTATCTTTTCAATTCGGTCACCATGTGACTACCTCCTTAATTCAATTCATCTCCCCCATCCTTTGCGCTTAGCTTGACCCAATACTTTCAAACGTATGTAAATAGGAACAAACCATTTGATGTCAAATCATTGTTCCTATCCTTTTTTACCTATTATTCATATAATTGTTATGACTTTGTTCCATTCTCTTGTAGATTCCGTCCATGAATTGTTTATGCTCTCGAAATAACTCCTGACTTTGCTGAAGTTGCCGATTCATCAAGTTGATTTGATATTGATCGTAATTTTGATTCTGGTATTGAGCAGCTGGTTGACCTTTAGTCAGATTGACCTTTGCCTGTGTATTGCTTTGCACGATACGGTCTAAACTTTGCAAGACCGAAGGATACCCCAATTGATTCAAATGTATAGCCGATGGTCGCACTTCTTGTTCTAATACATGATTCAATGTGTCGAGATACATCGCTGCGTTTACTGGATTCTGGATTTCAGAATTTAACAATTCGACCATTCGAATCATTATTTTCATTTCCTCCATCTCAACGAGTTGCGGGTCCTTCGAAATAACCGCTCTTCTTTCTTGTGACAATCCTACAGACTGATTCTGAGGTCTATCATAGGTTTTGATTGAACCCGGCTGTTGATTGCTGCATCCGACTAACGCTATCAAAATGTACAGGATAAGCCCCTTCCTCCTCATCTCCAACATTCCTAATAAGTATGGCCGTTAGCACATCGGTGGGAACCATAATGGTTCGGATTCATCGTGCAGCCATTATAGGAAGTGGTACAGTGCGGACATGGAGCGTTACATTCATTTATATCATTGGTGATTTGAGGTACCTCTTGCTCCTCGATGCGTATTTGACCTCTTTCCAGTGTTTCTGTAGCCATCGTTTTGGGCCTCCTTATAATTCATAAGGTTAGCTCTCTCGGCTTCCTCCATGTATGGAAAGATCTACAACGACATAAAAATATCCCCCAACGCCAGGCGTTGAGGGATATGCGTAAACTTATTCTTAATACAATGTCATATATTGATCGCGTTCCCATTGATGAACTTGGGTACGGAAGATGTCCCATTCGATTTCTTTCAACTCGTAGAAATGAGTCAACGCATGGTCACCCAACGCTTCGCTAATAATTTCACTGCGCAGCAATTCGCCAAGCGCTTCCTTCAAGTCGGACGGAAGACTTGGGATCCCTTCTTCCACGCGTTCTTCCTCAGACATCACATAGATGTTGCGATCGACTGGATCAACCAGCGGGAGCTCCTTCTTGATGCCATCCAGGCCCGCTTTCAACATCACAGCCAAAGCTAAGTAAGGATTAGCAGCCGGGTCCGGGTTACGCACTTCAACGCGTGTGCTAAGGCCGCGGGAAGCTGGAATTCGGATCATTGGGCTGCGGTTGCTCGAAGACCAGGCCACATAGCAAGGTGCTTCATAGCCAGGCACGAGACGTTTGTATGAGTTTACGGTTGGGTTTGTGATGGCTGCAAATGCGCGAGCATGCTTCAGGATACCAGCCATATAGTGGCGTGCTTCGTTGCTCAGGCCCAGGCTATCACTTTCCTCATAAAACGCGTTCACGTTACCTTTGAACAATGATTGGTGGCAATGCATCCCCGAACCATTCACGCCGAACAACGGCTTCGGCATAAACGTGGCATGAAGCCCATGCTGACGAGCAATCGTCTTAACGACCAATTTAAAGGTTTGGATTTGGTCAGCGGCTTTGATCGCACTCGCGTATTTAAAGTCGATCTCATGTTGACCCGGAGCCACTTCATGGTGGGAAGCTTCGATTTCAAAGCCCATTTCTTCCAGTGTCAATACGATTTCACGGCGGCAATTCTCGCCGAGGTCCGTAGGGGCCAAATCGAAGTAACCGCCTTGGTCATTCAACTCGGTAGTAGGGTTGCCTTTATCGTCGGTTTTGAACAGGAAGAACTCCGGTTCCGGCCCAACATTCATCGCGGTGTAGCCCATCTCTTCGGCTTCCTTCAGCGCGCGTTTCAAAATCCCACGCGGATCGCCGGCAAACGGTGTACCGTCAGGCATATATACATCACAAATCAAACGTGCTACGCGATCCTCCGTCACCCAAGGGAAAATGACCCAAGTGTCCAGATCCGGGAAGAGATACATGTCGGACTCCTCGATACGAACATATCCTTCGATGGAAGAACCATCAAACATCATCTTGTTGTCCAACGCCTTCTCCAATTGGCTGACCGGAATTTCCACGTTTTTAATCGTTCCCAGCAAATCTGTGAACTGCAAACGAATAAAACGTACATTTTCTTCCTTGGCGATGCGTAAAATGTCTTCTTTGGTGTAATTCGAGTAACTCACCCTAACCTCTCCCAACGTTTAGATTATTATTTTTTGAAAAACCGCGACAGTTCGCCTTGGATCAAAGAAACTTGCCCCGGTTTGCTACCTGACACCAACTGCTGCTTCAACATACGGTAAATTTGGGAATCCGTCATTTCCTTCCGCTTCTCCTCGGTATCCTTCGTGATGACCGTCGCATCTAGAGATTCACGGGACATTGGGTTCATGACTTGCTTGATCCCGGCGATGTTCACGCCTTTATCGATGAGGCCCTTGATCTCCAGCAAGCGTTCGACATCATTGAGGGAAAACATTCGCTGATTCCCCGAGGTTCGCGCAGGTACAATCAATTCATGCTGCTCGTAATATCGTATTTGTCTTGCCGTTAAATCCGTAAGTTTCATAACGATACCTATAGGAAACAAGGCCATATTTCTGCGAATTTCCTCACTCATCGCTCTCAACCTTCCATTTCGATTCTCATGACCTTATCATATGTGAGTTATCCTGACATGTCAATAGATATGTTAGGATAACTTACAACAAGTTACGATCCTTCATCGTCTGAAGTGCGGTCAGGAGACCAAATTTAACATGAGAATAGGTTAAGCCGCCCTGCATATAAGCGATATAGGGGGCGCGAATCGGAGCATCCGCAGACAATTCCAGGCTTCCGCCTTGAATAAATGTCCCGGCCGCCATAATAACCGGGTGTTCATAACCCGGCATATCCCAAGCCTCGGGTACGACGTGGCCGTCTACAGCAGCGGCCCGTTGAATGCCCTGCACGAACGCAATGAGTTGCTCCGGTGCACTAAAGGCAATCGCTTGGATAAGATCCGTGCGCGGATCCTGCCATCCTGGCCGGCTTTGGAATCCCGCTTTCTCAAACAAAGCAGCGGCCAGAATGCTGCCTTTGACAGCTTGTCCTACGATCGTCGGGGCCAAGAACAGCCCTTGGTAGATTCCACGGGTTGTCCCCAACATCGCCCCGACTTCACCGCCGATCCCCGGTGCGGTCAAACGGTATGAGGCTAGTTTAACCAACTCCTGCCGTCCGCAAATATAACCCCCGGTTTCGGCCAAGCCACCGCCAGGATTTTTTATCAACGATCCGGCGATCAGGTCTGCCCCAACCTCCGTTGGTTCGCGTTCTTCGGTAAACTCGCCGTAGCAATTGTCCACAAAGACGATCAGATCCGGCTTGATCTCTTTCACGCGCCGGACCATCTCCTCGATCCGTGCGATGGTGAACGAGTCCCTCCAATCGTAACCTCGGGATCGCTGGATCCCGATTACCTTCGTCCTATCGGTAATTTTTTCCCTTACCGCCTGCCAATCGACTGTTCCATCGCTTAGCAATCCTGCTTCGTTATACGTGATCCCAAAATCCTGTAGCGAGCCGCTACCGTCTCCTGGTGTCCCTATCACTTTATGTAGTGTATCATAAGGACGACCTGTGATGTAGAGCAGTTCGTCCCCGGGCCGTAAGACCCCGAACAACGCCGTAGCGATCGTATGCGTGCCGGAAGCGAAATGCGGCCGCACCAGCGCGGCTTCTGCACCGAATACGTCCGCATATACAAGATCCAACACTTCACGGCCTCGGTCGTTATAAGCATAACCCGTCGAACCCGCAAAATGATAATCGCTGACTTGGTGGCGCTGAAAGGCTTCAATCACCTTCCATTGGTTTTGATCGACGATCCGGTCGACCTCCCGAAACCGGCTTCCCGCCTGTTGTTCGGCATCTTCCAGCCATTGTACAATTTCCTCAGAAAATCCTGCCATCGTTACGTTATCTCTCCCTTAATCCATTCCGTCGTTTGTCGTGCTTCCCTCTGTGAGAACTGGTTTAGGGATCGCAAAAGGAGCTAGCCGGTATCCATACTTATCGAAATCCGCCTGATTCACATCGATTTCGTAAATCATGACATCCTCGTCCATCTGCTTGTCCACCACTTCTCCTACCCGATACAACACCGGGGTGAGATCGCCTCGTTCTGCAGGAATCCGAAACGTCTTGGTTCCGCCAGACAACTTGCGCTGCACGGCTTCGCGTATCGTCGCAAGATCCCCTTCGTCAAACGCGGAAATCTTCAAGTACCCTTCGCCTGTCGGCAGCATTTGCAGCCGTTCAGGCGGGCAGATATCCTTTTTGTTAAACAACACGATCTGAGGCTTTCCCCCTGCACCCAAATCGTTTAATATTCGATCCACCACTTTCACTTGCTCTTCGCGCATCGGCGAGGAGGCATCGACGACATGCAATATGAGGTCCGCCTCGTTAACTTCTTCTAACGTAGCCCGGAAGGCAGCGACCAAATCGTGTGGTAGATTTTGAATGAATCCTACCGTGTCCGTCAGCACCACTTCCTTACCGCCTGAGAGCGGAAGAAGCCGGGTCGTTGGATCAAGCGTAGCGAAAAGCTGATTCTCAACGAATACATCTGCAGAAGTCATTGCCTTAAGCAGCGTCGACTTACCGGCGTTGGTATAGCCGACCAGAGCAATTTGTACCACCCCGGTTTCTTTACGACGTGCCCGGTGCAACTGACGGTGTCGAGTGACCTCCTCCAGTTGACGTTTCAGCTCGCCGATTCGCCGGCGAATATGGCGTCGATCCGTTTCCAACTGACTTTCGCCTGGACCCCGAGTGCCAATCCCGCCGCCTAGGCGAGACAGGTTTTTGCCGTGCCCGGACAATCGCGGGAGCAGGTAAGTCAATTGAGCTAGCTCCACCTGAATAATGCCTTCCCTCGTTTTGGCTCGCTGCGCGAAAATATCAAGGATCAGCTGGGTTCGGTCGATGATTTTGACGTCCAGCATTTCCTCCAAGTTGCGGACCTGGGCTCCGGACAATTCCTGATCGAAAATTGCTGTATTAGCGCTTCGCTGCTGGATGACTTCGCGAAGCTCAAGCACCTTCCCCTTTCCGATGAACCACCTCGGGTCGGGTTTATCGCGATTTTGTACGATGGATTCAGCAACCTCGACCCCAGCTGTCTCGGCCAGCTGCACCAATTCGGCTAGAGAATATTCGGGGTCGACGCCGCTTTGCTTCGTTTCCGGTGTCACCAAGCTCACCAGTACGGCTACGTCCGGACGATGGGTGGTGGTCTCATGCATTTGCAACCTCGGCATCATCACTACTCCTTAAAAGGGTATCAAAAAAACGGCGGCACTTCACGATGCTTATTCAGAGTTGCTCTTTCGGCGTCAAATCTTGAATTCATCCGGGACCTCCGTTGCTCACGTAGGTTTCCCTACGCTCCGCTACTCGTTCCCTTGCTTCATCCAACCTTCTCGGTGCTGAGCCCCCGTTTTTTTGCTCATGATTTGAATCGGGTATCAAAAAAACGGCGGCACTTCACGATGCTTATTCAGAGTTGCTCTTTCGGCGTCAAATCTTGAATTCATCCGGGACCTCCGTTGCTCACGTAGGTTTCCCTACGCTCCGCTACTCGTTCCCTTGCTTCATCCAACCTTCTCGGTGCTGAGCCCCCGTTTTTTTGCTCATCTCTCACGTCTTCTTGGCGTCAAGCTTCAGGTCCTCGGTACGGAGGGTCATCAGCTCTAGCTTGCCCGGCGAACCGCCGCCATATTGATGAAGCAGACGCACGGCCTGCTGCCGGACGGATCGTTCGATCACGTTACGTACATAGCGGGCATTGCTGAATACTTGCTCGCTTTCGCATTTCTCCCGCAGCAAATGCTGCTTTAACTTGAGTATCGCCTGAGGCATCAAGATATAATCGCGTTCCTTCGCCATCCCTTCGGCAATTTGAATCAGCTGATCAATCGAATAGTCCGGAAAATCCATCTGAATCGGAAAACGGGAGGGCAGCCCCGGGTTAGTCGATAGAAAAAAGTCCATCTCATCCGAGTAACCCGCCAGGATAAGGATGAATTGATTCTTGTGATCCTCCATCGCTTTGACCAAGGTATCGATCGCTTCTTTGCCGAAGTCTTTCTCGCCACCCCGTGCCAAGCTGTAAGCTTCATCAATAAACAAAATGCCGCCGAGCGACTTCTTTACCAAATCACGCGTTTTCTGTGCCGTGTGACCGATGTATTCACCAACCAGATCGGCACGCTCCACTTCGATCAAATGTCCTTTGCTAAGCACCCCCATGCGTTGAAACATTTTAGCGACGATTCGTGCCACGGTGGTTTTACCGGTACCCGGATTGCCCTTGAACACCATGTGATACACCTGAGCGCCGGACAACAGTCCTGCTTCCGAGCGCATCGAGGCGATTTGCAAAAGCGCATATATCTCGTACATTAGATCCTTAATATGATCTAAACCGATCAGGTGATCCAGTTCCTTTTGAATTTCGGCAAAAAGCCCTTGCTGCGGCAACCCTTTTGCCGACGCTTGAGGCTCGCTATCCGCAATCGCCTGCGAGACGACAGGCGGTTCAGTGCTGCGGAGAATCACGTTGATTTGACGCGACGGTCTCTCATCGGAAGAGCCGTTTCTGGCCATGACACGCCCAGACATAGGAAATCACCTCTTTATAAAGGTAGGGCTGAGAGGAAGTTCACAAAGCCAACTTGTTGAACACACATCTAAATGTATTCTCTCTCCCTGTCCGTTATTAGAAGTTTTGTCATCATATCAGGCCCATGGCAAGTCCTATTTGATCGAGCTTCCATTTTGTATACGCCAAAATTTCCCGGATCGTGTTGGGGATGGGCTTCAAAACCCTGGTTTCGGTTAACGAAAGTCTTGGTTCCTCGTAATCCAGGGCTCTGGCAATTTCTAGCGCGCGGTTACCATGATAGGTATGCGTCACAATTAATGCTGACGAAAGCCCCCGCTCCTTCATCATATCCTGGCTGAATTTGAGGTTCTCATAGGTACTGGTCGCTTTATTTTCAAGCAGCATCTTGTCCCGAGGCACTCCGTGCTGCTCCAAATAATTCGCCATCCCCTCCGCTTCGGTATAGTTTGAGGTCGACGTATCCAATCCTCCGGTAAGGAGAAACAATTGAAATCTCCCCGCTTCAAAATCCTTTAGGCTTTGTTCCAGCCGCTCCCGAAGCCCTGGACTAGGCTCGTCTCCCCACAGGGCCGCCCCAAGGACAATCCCGACATCCGCCGGCTCGCTTAATGTGGAATTGGCCGCAGGATTCCGCTCTACGCTGCCGATCTGAGCCAGCACAAACAACATCCAACCTATCCCGAGGAGAATGAACAAGAGTCCCCAACGAAAAATCCGCTTCCCAACCCGGGCTCTTCGTTTCTCAAGTGTTTGACCTAACAACACGTTTCCGCTTGGTTTGGAATGACGCATGGTTTATCCCCCTGGCTGATTCGGCTCCGAAGTCATAAACCCGCTCTGGTAATGATCCAGGGACAGGCGGAAATAGGGGAAACGCCGTTCCTTAATGTCGTGAAGTAGTCGCTGGGCCGTCTCCGTTGCCAGATCATAGTCTTTGACAGATATGAGACCTTTCGTTAACGCTTCGTCAAGTTCATCTTCATCCAATAAAAACACTTCGCGATTTTTCAGCACGACGATATCCAAATACAAATCATCAAACCAAGGTACCCCTTGGTCGGTGACCCCTTGCGTCTTGCAAATATCGATGTACCATTCCACGATCTCACCGTGATCATCAAACATTGCCGTCACGACGAAATGAGCTCCCTTAGGATAATACTGCAGCCAGGTGTAACCCTTGTCGGCGATCCGGAAGGTGTGTCCCCCGTAGGTCTTCCATAGCGGATCACGCAGGGCAAAAATGCTGTACAGTGTGACATATCCCGTAAACTCGTCGCTCTCCACAAACTTGGATTTGAATTGACGATGGGTTACACGGCGCCAATTCGCGCGGTCTCCGAATTTTCGCTTCATAAATAAGTTCCCTTTCAACACAATGTACTATCAGCTTACCATATTTGAAAGAGAGTCACAAAAACCATTTTCACACGAAAAAAAACAACCCCCAGCCAAGCTTTAGAGCTGGGCTGAGGGTTGGCTTTCATGCCATGCGTATTCCGAAATTCCGGCTATCCGCCGACTCCCGTGGTTCCATCCGTAGTCCCCGTCGGGACATCGGCACCGGTTCCGGCACCGCCGTTGTCTGGCGGAACGATGACGCCTCCGTCATCATCCATTGGGGGGAGATCCGTACCATTCCCACTGCCATCCCCCCCGTTTCCGTTGCCGTTTCCGTTTCCGTTTCCATTCCCGTTTCCGTTGCCATTGCCATTGTTTTGACCGTTACCGTTTCCTTGGCCATTGCCCGGCGGAACACCTTGGTTGCCGTCACCATTGCCCGGAAGGTTAGGATCGACCGGTGTTCCGGTATCCGAACCCGGGGTTTCATTGCCTGCAGGCGGCTCGACGTTATCAATCAACACATGGGCGTTGTTGGACGGCTCGCTTTCCACGGCATTAACCGGATCATAGGCCGTTACATAATAAACGTATCCGGTTCCCGGTGTAACGCCGATATCCTCCGCCTCTGTCGATACGGAATCCATGATATGGGTGAACTTCGTTTCGGACGCTTCACGACGGTAAATATGATATACCGCGTCGGCGGTTTCAACGCCGGTCCATTGGAGCGATACCGCTCCGCTGTCCGGATTATAGGCAGCGGTTAATCCCGTCGGTGCTGCCGTTACCGTTTGATCCTCCGGTTCTTCTTGTTGTAAGTTGCCCGGAACCGGGAACGATTTCACAGGCATGCCTTGCAACGCTTCCTTCATCACAGCGGCGAACAAGGCCGCAGTTTGGCCGCTACTGCCGTTTAATAGATGGTTCTTATCGGGGTTGTCATACCCCATCCAAACAGCGCCGGTCCATTCCGGCGTATAACCCACAAACCAGACATCGCGGTTTTTACTGCTTCTCAGCCCCGGGATCCCGTGTTGTGTTGTCCCTGTTTTACCGGCAACAGGACGGTCCAACTTTGCCCGTTTCCCGGTACCGTCGTTAACGACGTTTTGCAGCATCGACGTCATGTAATACGCCGTTTGTTCGCTGATGACTCGTTTTGGTTTCGGTGCGTTGTATTTGTATTTTTCCACACCATCATGGTCGACGATCGATTTGATGGAATACGGCGGGTTATACGAACCGCCATTCGCGAATACGCTGAACGCTCCGGCCATCTCCAGCGTGTTCGTGCCGTAAGTCAGGCCACCGAGAGCAATGGCCAGGTTGCGGTCGTTTTTGTCCATTTTGATGCCCATCGCTTCAGCATATTTGACACCGGTGCCTGCGCCAATCTCGTTAAGCAGCCAAACGGCTGGGATATTCTCCGATTTCGTCAAAGCATCAGTCAGGTTAATCGTCTTGGAGTAACCGTGCAGGTTCGATGGACAGTAATCGCCGAAGCACTGCTTCTCATTGCTGATCTGCGAGTCCGGTGTAAATTTGCCGGATTCCAGTGCCGGTGCATACGATACGATCGGCTTGAAAGACGATCCCGGCTGCCGGCGGCTGTTCAATCGGCTGAAGCCTTTGCGTTCGTAGTCTCGGCCGCCGAGCAGAGCGATCAAGCTGCCATTCTCATGGTTCATGATCACCATGGAAGCCTGCACCTGCTGGTCGTCCTTGCTTTTTTCGAAGAAATCATCGTTTTCGAAGGCTTTCTCCAGCGCTTTCTGCGCTTTTGCATCCATCGTTGTGTAGATTTTGTAGCCACCGCGGTTCAATTCGTCCTCGGTCAGCCCAAATTTCTCCTCAGCTTCTTCCACAACATAGTCCTTAAAAGCAAGGTAGCTTTGGTTTTTCACCGGCGGCTCGTAATCGTAATCTACCGCCTTTGCTTCGTCTCGCTGTTCTGCGGTAATATACCCTTCCTGGAACATGAGATCAAGCACCACCGCGCGCCGTTCTTTGGACAACTCGGGATTCTTCAGCGGATTGTATCGGGATGGTGCCTTCGGCATCGCCGCCAGCGTAGCGATCTCCCACACGTCGAGTTTATTCAAATCACTTTTCCCAAAATAACGAATGGACGCAGCTTTAATGCCATAAACAGTTCCGCCAAAAGGAATCCGGTTCAAGTACAACGTCAGAATTTCATCCTTCGTCTTGTGGCGTTCCAAAGCCATGGCAATCGACATCTCGGTTGCTTTACGGAAGAACGTTTTGTCCGCGCTTAGGAAGATGTTCTTAGCAAGCTGCTGCGTAATCGTACTCCCGCCTTCAACTAAGGAACGGGCTACGATGTCCTTGACCGCCGCCCGGCCGATGGACCACAAATCAACCCCATTATGCTCAAGGAACCGTTTGTCCTCCGTTGCAACGAATGCTTGCTTGAGCAGCTCAGGAATCTGGTCGGCTTCGACGGGCTCGCTTTTGTCGATGGACAATTCGCCCATCAATACCCCGGTGCGGTCATACACCTTCGTCGTTTCATAAACCGTCAGCTTGTCCTCGTTCTGTAGGAGGATTTTCTCACCGCTGACCGTAATGTACATATAGCCTGCAATTGCGCAAAATACCGCAAAAGCAATCGTAAAAAATGAAGTCCACAACACGCGTTTAGCCGTAAGCTTTCTCTTTTTGTGCGCTTTCGGCATCTTATCCTGTTTGTCCGGCTTGCCGCTTCTTTGCAGCCTTGATGGGCTTTTGCTAGACATGATTTGTTCTGACTCCCTTCCTGCCAGTCTGCTTTGCAAGGTTGTTCAAAAATGAACTTTGGATCACGATGTGAAGCCATAGAAGACGATTCGGCATCGAATCTTGAATTCATGCAGGTCTTCCGCTGCTCACGTACCAAAATGTACGCTCCGCTGCTCAGCCCCTTCTTCATCCAACCTTCTCGGTGCTTCAAAGCCAATTTTTGAACTTGATTTAGAAGGTTGTTCAAAAATGAACTTTGGATCACGATGTGAAGCCTTAGAAGACGATTCGGCATCGAATCTTGAATTCATGCAGGTCTTCCGCTGCTCACGTACCAAAACGTACGCTCCGCTGCTCAGCCCCTTCTTCATCCAATCTTCTCGGTGCTTCAAAGCCAATTTTTGAACTTGATTTAGAAGGTTGTTCAAAAATGAACTTTGGATCACGATGTGAAGCCTTAGAAGACGATTCGGCATCGAATCTTGAATTCATGCACTTAAAATTATCATATCACCGCACGAGCGCGGGTTCGATGACGGATTCGATGACGTGAGAGTGATTTTTTGAACATAACTGAACCTGTTATCATCATCCCGCATAAGCGCCTGGCTTAAAAGTGCCCGGAAAGAAAAGAACAACCTTGGTTCAGGTTGCTCTGTTCTCATCCTATACTCTTAACGTATTGAAATTCAAAAAGTTTCAGCCTGATTTAATCCTCGTTTTGCGATTCCTGCATGAGCGATACATTCCGCTGCGGCTGGAACGTCGAGATCGCGTGCTTGTACACCATTTGCTGGCGGCCGTCGCTGTCGATGACGATCGTGAAATTATCAAATGCCTTAATCGTCCCTCTGATCTGGAAGCCGTTCGTCAAAAATACGGTGACCGGGATGCTCTCTTTCCGTAATTGGTTCAAAAATGTATCCTGGATGTTAATGGTCTTATTCATAGCCGTACCCCCAATAGGAATCAATTAGTGTTTAGAATTATATTCAAGATCAGCGGGAAACTTTCCTGCTATTATAGCATGGGCCGCCGTCAAAATCCCGGAAAAATTTTCACCATCGCCTACATCGATCCACGCGATATCCTTCATGTGACGGAACCAGGAAAGCTGTCTCTTGGCAAAACGGCGCGTATCCCGCTTCAACTTCTCCACCGTAACTTCGAGCGGAACAGCGTCAATCAGATGTTCGACGATTTCTTTATATCCCAGCCCTTGCATGGAAACCGCTTCACGACTGTATCCTCTGCGGAGAAGCCCTTGAACTTCCTCAACCAGACCAAGTCGCAGCATTGCATCAATTCGCCGTTCAATACGGTTATAAAGCATTTGACGGTCCATTGTCAAACCGATCAGGCAAAGCTCATAGGGCGATTGCTTCTGCTGCTTCTCGAGCTGCGACGATAATGTCTCCCCGGTCAGATGGACGACCTCCAGCGCGCGTATCACTCGACGAACATCGTTGGGATGCAGACGGGCCGCAGATTGGGGATCCATGTCCGCTAATTTCGCGTGCAATGCTTCTGCGCCATGAGTATCCGCAAAGGACTGTTGCTGAGCCCGAAAGTCTTCGTCGGCACCGGCTTCCGTAAACTGGTATTCATAGCATACCGATTCAATGTACAGCCCTGTCCCGCCAACAATAAAAGGAAGTTGCCCGCGGCTGGAAATCTCAGGGATCAGCTTGCGGCACCACTCCTGAAATAACGCGACGGAAAAAGGCTCGTCGGGATCCAGCACATCAATAAGATGATGCGGAATGCCGCCCATCTCTTCCTCTGTGATCTTGGCAGTACCGATATCCATTCCCCGGTACACCTGCATGGAATCGCCGGAAATGATTTCGCAAGACAACGCTCGCGCCAGTTCGATGCTGAGCTTCGTTTTGCCAACCGCGGTCGGCCCAAGCAGCACTAGCAGTTTTGGTTTATCGTTTCGGGTCAAGCGAGATCACTCCATATGCAATCTTGGTATGGGAGCGGCTCTTCGCGATAAACCCCAAACGATCGAATTCCCCGCTCCCGCGCTGCTCTTTCAGAACAACGGATTTTCGAGCGACCCGACAAGCCTCCTTCACTGCATCCGGATCAAGGGAATTCGGATTGGCGAACGCCCGTAGCGGTGAAATGGAAGACGATTCCGCGATCGGGTCGCGGAACATCGGGTCGAAGTAGACGATATCTGCGCTTTTGTCGGGCATGGCCCGCAGCGCGTCCAGATGATTCTTATGTACCGGTTCAATGCGCCGCAACGCTTCGTCAAAGGCAGACAGGCCGGAGATATAAAACTTTAACCCTTCATACAACAGGGCCCAGAGGGGCAAAGAATCCTCCAATGCCAATACTCTCCCCTCAGCCCCTGCTGCAATGGAAAAGACCATTGCGTCAGAACCGAGACCCGCCGTACCGTCGATAATGACGTCGCCGGGAACCACCCCGGCGGCATCTAGCATCGCGTCGTTTTCCCCTTTGAATAGCCGCTTCGCCCGAACATACGCCATACTGGGGTGAAACGTCATCGGTTCACCGCTGGCCCGATGCAGCCGGGCCCCTTGCTCCAGAACAACCAGAATGTCGCTGTCGCCATATCGCTCAGCTAAATGTGGAAGGGACGTCCGGCTGCGTGAGACGTAGGGAATACCAGCTAAACTTGCTAGTTCCTGCGCCCGACGAACTGTAGCGGGGGTTTCATGGTCTCCCGTAGTAATTAACATGATGAATTCCTCCGTTTGCTGACGTTACATGACCCGCTTGAACAGCTTTTCCAGATCATATGCGGAGAACGAGACGACGATTGGCCGCCCATGCGGGCAGGTGTAGGGTTGTTTGCAGGCAGCCAGCCGGCGGATCAGCGTGTTCGCCTCTTCCGGCGTCAGCTTTTGGTTTGCCTTGATCGACGCCTTGCACGAAACCATCGTGGACGACGCCTCGCGCAGTTTAGCCAGGTCAATAGCCCGCTCGCTAAGCACCCATTCAGCCATCTCCTCGATGATGCTCGCTTCCTCTCCTTGCGGGAACCAATACGGATGCGCCACAACCCGGAAGGTATTGCCGCCGAAATGTTCGAGCACGACCCCAACCTGTTCAAACCAATGCAACCGCTCCTGCAGCTTGGCGCTTTCCGATGGCGTGAATTCCAGCGTAATCGGAATCAACAGCTCTTGCGATGCATCGGCCGGGCGGCCGAATTTTTCATAATAATATTCGTAATTCACGCGTTCGTGTGCGGCGTGCTGGTCAATCAAATACAACCCCTGATCGTTCTGCGCGATCAGATAGGTGCCGTGATGCTGTCCGATCAAGGACAGCTCGGGGAACGCCGGAAGCTCCGGCTCCGCCGCAGGCGAGCCGTACAATGCTTCCGGCATCTCCTGCAGCCGCGCGGCCGGCAGCGGCTGCCGTTCCGCCGCGCCGCCCGCGTAGGCGGCGGCGCCGGATGAGCCAAGCCCGCCCTGCGGCT